>CBINIO010000578.1:0-2961 GCA_966250725.1 uncultured Chitinophaga sp. | reverse complement strand
TGCACGCAGTATAGTACGGCTTTTTTGTGCCCTGAAATATCGTAATTTGCCGGCGATATGTTGCAGTTCCTACAAGACCACTGGCAGTCCATCGGCCTCGTCATCCTTTACGGGCTTACTTTTCTCGTGGCGGTGAAGGCGCTGCTCGAAACACGGTCTACCGGCAAAACGCTCGCGTATCTTCTCCTCCTTTTTTTCCTCCCGGGTCTTGGCGTGCTCGTATACCTCCTCATCGGCGTGAACCGGCGCATCAACCGCATTTACAGCCGCAAATGGATGAGCAACGTGCGCCTCAGCGAACGCCTGCAGGATTACCTGCGGCGGGAGAACCGGCAAACCCTGCTCGAGCATCCCGGCCTGATGACCAACAAAACCAGCATCGCCCGGCTGCTGTTCCGCGACTCGCTGTCGCCCATCACGCCGGACAATGAGGCCGTGGTGCTCATCAACGGGGAAGAAAAATTCCCTTACCTGCTCGACGCGCTGCGTTCCGCCAAACACCACATCCACCTCGAATATTACATCTTTGAAGAAGATACCATCGGCACCGAGGTCATGAACGTGCTGAAACAAAAAGCGAAAGAAGGCGTGGAGGTGCGTTTTATTTACGACGACTTCGGCAGCTCCGACATCAACCGCCGTTTCCTGCGCCAGATGCGGGCCGCGGGGGTGGAAGTGTATCCCTTTTACCGCGTGCGCCTGCTGGCGAACAGGCTCAATTACCGCAATCACCGCAAGATCGTGGTGGTGGACGGGCATACCGGTTTTATCGGCGGCATCAACGTGGCCGACCGCTACGTGAACGATCCGGCGTACCGCAAAAAACACCCCGAATGGCCCTACTGGCGCGATACGCATCTTTGCATCAAGGGGCAGGGCGTGCACACCCTGCAGTTCCTGTTCATGGGCGACTGGAACTTTTGCGCGGAAACCGACCTGCCCATCACGCAGGAATTTTTCCCCGACATACCCGCAACCGGTAAAGACCTGGTGCAGATCGCCGCCAGCGGCCCGGATTCGGAGCGTTCCTCCATCATGCTCAGTTATCTCGCCGCCATCAACCAGGCGCAGCGTTCCGTATATATCACCACGCCCTATTTTATTCCCAACGAGGCGATCCTCAACGCGCTGCAGCAGGCCGCGCTGTCCGGCGTGGACGTGCGACTGCTGGTGCCCGGCACGAGCGACAGCCGCGTGGTGAACAAGGCCGCGGAATCGTTTTACGAAGACCTGCTGGCGGTAGGCGTGCGCGTGTTCCGCTATACGAAAGGTTTTGTGCATGCCAAGTCGATGGTGGTGGACGATAACCTGACGGTGGTGGGCACCGCGAACATGGACATCCGCAGCTTTGATTTTAATTTCGAGGTGAATGCGTTCGTATACAGCCGCGAAACGAACTGGAAGCTGACCGAGGCTTTTTTGCAGGATTGTTTGTACAGCTCCGAGCTGCTGCTGGAAGACTGGCGGGCGCGGGGCCGCTGGAAGCGGCTGGGGGAGGCGGTGGTGCGCTTGTTCAGCCCGCTGTTATAGACTGAAATGCGCCATGGTGAAGGGTTTGACCCGTTCCGGGACGATTCTTTCCATTTTTTCTTCAAAAAAATAGATCGATATATTTCGATATTTCAAAAATGTCTCTATATTTGCATCATGATCATAGACGAAGCGATGGTAGTGAAGGCGGCGAACGCACTTTCAGATAAGCACCGGATGGCTATCCTTATGCAGATAGCCAGGCAGGAGTGTAGTATCTGCTGCGGCGCGATCAAGGGCCTTACCTGTTTGTCGCAGCCTACGGTGTCGCACCATATCAAGATACTGGTGGACAGCGGGGTGCTGATCAGCTCCAAGGAGGGCAGGAACGTGAACCTGACGATCAACCGGGAGATGATGAAGCAGCTGTCTATGTTCTTTCTTCAGCTGAGCTGATTTTTTTTGCTATAAAATATCGAAATTTTTAAATAAATCGATACAATAAACACACATTTTATGAGCACCTTGAAAGATAAAGTAGCGGTAGTAACGGGAGGCAATAGCGGGATAGGTTATTCCACGGCGGAAGAGTTTCTGGCGAGGGGTGCGAAGGTGGTGATCACCGGGCGCAACCGCGATGCTGTAGAAGCGGCTGCCTCCGGGCTGGGCGGCGGCACATTGGGCGTGACGGCCAACCAGGCGAGCATCGCCGATGCGGAATCGCTGGTAAATACCGTGAAGGAAAAATACGGCAAGGTTGACGTGCTGTTCGTCAACGCCGGCCTCGGCTCCTTCGCTCCCGTAAACGACGTAACAGAAGAACAATTCGACGAAACGATGAACGTGAATTTCAAAGGCGCGTTTTTCACCATTCAAAAGTTCCTGCCTTTGCTGAACGATGGGGCAGCGATCATTTTATTGTCATCGGTCAATGCTTTCACCGGTATGCCCGGCGCAAGCGTTTATTCCGCCAGCAAAGCCGCGCTCAATTCACTGGGCCGTACGTTGAGCCGCGAGCTGGCGGGCCGGGGCATCCGTGTGAACACGGTGAATCCCGGGCCGATCAAAACGCCCATCCTGGCGAAAGCCGGGCTGGACGAAGCAGGCGTGACTGCCTTCCGTCAAAAATCCGCGGAGCGGGTGCCGCTTAATCGCACCGGTGAATCCGCAGAGGTTGCAAAACTCGTGGCATTCCTTGCCTCAGGTGATGCATCCTTTATCACCGGTGCGGAATATACCATCGACGGAGGGTTGACCGTACATCAATTATTGGGTTAAAAGTAAGACTGCATACTTTCATGATCCGTTGTAACCCTGATGCGTTTAAAACAAATTGACACAAGAAGCCGGCGCGGTTTCGCACCGCACCGGCACTTTTTAAAAACCGTTCAAATACCTAACTTTAAACCGTAAAACCATGCTATATGCCCGTAAAGGAACCGTTCTCGCTATACACCGTACGGTTTAACGACTGCGACCCGTTCGGCCACC
>CBINIO010000577.1:0-2965 GCA_966250725.1 uncultured Chitinophaga sp. | reverse complement strand
TTTCCTGAAAAGAAACTTTCTTCACGTCAACACCACCAAACTTCCCGGATGAAAAAACTGACCGTTATTTTTTTATTAGCCGCGTTCCTGCCGTTGGCCGGCATGGCTCAAAAAACGATCAAACACGTCGTACTGATCGGCGTGGACGGCTTTGGCGCCTACGCCTTTGAAAAAGCCGCAGTGCCTAATCTCCGCGCGCTGATGGCCCGCGGCTCCTCCAGCCTGCACGCGCGCTCCGTATTACCCAGCTCCAGCGCCGCCAACTGGGCCTCGCTCACGATGGGCGCGGGGCCGGAGCTGCATGGCTTCACGACCTGGGGCAGCAAGTCGCCCGACCTCCCCTCCCGCGTGCTCGACGAGTACGGCATGTTCCCTTCCATCTTCAGCCTGCTGCGCAAAAACAACGCCAAAGCGGAGATCGGCGTGATCTAGGAATGGGACGGCATCGGCTACCTCTTTCCAAAAGCGGCCGTGAACAAAGACCAGAACTGCGACGGCGACAAAGCTCTCACCGCGGCGGTCACTTCGTACATCCGTACCGCCAAACCTGATCTGCTGTTCGTGCATCTGCACGATGTGGACAGCGTGGGCCATAAAGTGGGCCACGGCACACCGGAATATTACGCCGCGGTAGAAAGAACGGACGCATACATCGGGCAGATCGTGGAAAGCCTGCGCCAGGCGGGCATCCTGGACGAAACGCTCGTGATGATGACGGCCGATCACGGCGGGGTGAACAAAGGCCACGGCGGCAAAACGATGGTGGAAATGGAGATCCCCTGGATCATTGCAGGGCCGGGTATCCGTAAAAATTTCACCATTACCGAAAGCATCATGACCTTCGACACGGCGGCTACCCTCGCGGCAGCGATGGGGCTCACACCGCCGCAGGTATGGATCGGGCGGCCGGTGCAATCCATTTTTGAAAAGTAACGTCACAGCATGTACGAACAACAAATCGACAACGATCAATTGGTATATTTCCGCATCGGCGGCGCCATCCGGAAATACCGGAAGGAGAAAGACCTCAAGCTGCTCGACCTCGCCGCCATCAGCGGCATCAAACCCGCCATGCTGTCCAAGATCGAGAACGGGAGGCTGCTGCCGACCATCCCGGTGCTGTTCTCCATTATCCAAAAACTGGACATTTCACCCGAATCGTTTTTCGCGGAGCTGAGCGCCGACCGGAAATTCCCGGGGTACGTGCTGCTGCCGAAAACGGCTTTTGTTCCTTATGAAAATGAAGAAGAGGCCGAAGGCTTCGAATATCTTTCCATCTTCGAGCACCGGCAGGAGGCGGACGCATTCCGCATTTCGCTGCTGAACCTCCGGCCCGGCGCTTCCCGGCCCAAAGTTTCCACCGAAGCCTTTGAATTTATTTTTATCCTGAAAGGAAAGATCGACTTCCTGCTGGGCGAAAACACTTTTGGCATGTCCGCAGGCGACGCGTTGTATTTCGATGGCAGATTGCCGCATGTGCCCGTCAATAAAGGAACGGGGCAGGCCTCCATTTTTGTGATATATTTTTTTGGGAAAGGTAAGTAACGCTGGTTAACAATCAGGAAAAACTGTTCTCCCTTACATTTTTCCGGGTGGTCTTCAGTTCCTTCACCTTGTTTTCCATCACGAGCGCCACCGCGCCGATCAGCTCGGCCTGGTAACCGAGCGTGGAAATGGCGAGCCGCGTATTGGCCGCCAGCCGCGGGATGCTGTGCTCGTTCAATGCCTGCTGCACCGGCGCCTCCCACACTTTTCCCGCCAGCGTGCCGCGCCCGCTCAGCACCACGCATTCGGGGTTCATCAGGTGGATAAGGATGGCTACGGCTTTGCCGATGTCATAACCGGTATGCGACAGCAGCTCGATCACAAAACGGTCGCCTTTGAGCGCCGCTTTTACGATGGCGTCCCAGTCCGTATCGTCATGCCCGGTGGGGAATTTTTCATCCAGCAGCGAAGCGCGGCCGTTCTTCAATCCCAGCGCCGCTTTTTCGATCACCACCAGCAGCGAAGCCTCCGTTTCCAGACAGCCGCTTTTCCCGCAGCTGCACAATTTATTGTTATTAAAAATGGGAATATGGCTGAACTCGCCCGCAAACCCGTCGTGCCCGCGAAACAGCTCGCCGTTCAATATCATGCCCAGGCCGATGCCCCAGCCGATGTTCACCACGACGGCGTTCTTTTTCCGCCGGGCCGCGCCAAAGCGGAACTCGGCCAGCGCGATCAGACTGGAGTCGTTGTCGATATACACGGGAATGCCCAACTCGTCCGCCAGGTATTCGGTGATGGTTTTGCTGCCCGCCTGCAGGAAAGAATAGTTGACGCCGTTCTTAAAATCCACAAAGCCCGGCATACCGATGCCCGCACCAAGGATCTTATCGCGGTCGATGCCGGATTCGCGGATCACTTCGCCCATTTTTTCAGCCAGCAGCTCTATAGCATGCGCATTGTTGGTAAGCGGCAATTCAAATTCCCGCACGGGCGTCACCATCGTGTTGCCGATGTCCATCAAAACGATGCGGGTAAACATCTGGTCCATCGCCACGGACAAAATATAGACGGCCCCGGGTTTGGGGGTATATATCACCGTCCGCCGGCCGCCGCTGGACGGGGCAAAGCCCGACTCCACGATCACGCCGTCCGCGATCAACGTATCTATCACCTTCATCACATGCGGGATGCTTTTTCCCATACGTTCGCTGAGATCGGTGGACGACAACTTTCCGGAGTAATAAAACTCCCTCAAGGCCAGTGCTTTATAATAGCTTTTATTTACCATATTCACTAATCGCTAAACTTTGAGACAAACTTGTTATGCTTCCCGGACCCGGGCCGGTCGGTTCATCGCCCGCAATATACTTCGAATAAACAAGCGGCAGTGTAAACATCGTGCTTCCCGTTGAAAACAGGTGCCCGGGCGGTTGGTCGTGTCTGGTTGCGTCTGAGAGCATCGCGAGCATGGACGCGA
>CBINIO010000576.1:0-2967 GCA_966250725.1 uncultured Chitinophaga sp. | reverse complement strand
AATATGCGGCAGCAGCACATTGTCTTTGGACGACAGCTTCATCCTGATCTCATGGCCGCTGAGAAAACCGGTGAGCCAGTCGTGAAAACCGACGAGCGGGATATTGCCCGCCGCCACGATGCCCACTTTTTTTCTTCCGGCGGGTTGGCCGAAGCCGGGGTATCGCTCCGTCCAGGCTTTTAATTTTGCGGGATCGAGGTAATATTTACAGATGTTGGCGATCGCCAGGTCGGTAAATTCGGGAGTGAACCAGCCGTTTTGCGCAAAAGCCCGCTGTTTTGCCAAACCGAGGCTTTCCCGCTCCTCTTCCGTGCCTTTTCCGCTCAAATACGCCTCCAGCCGGCCTAATACTGCTAATTTTTGCGATAATCCCATCATAATCCCGAAAAATAAATTGAGTATTTAAATTGTAGATATTCTATTTTTGATGCAAAATTAATGGCTTACTTCCTAAACAAAAAGTTTACAATATGGCAATTAAGATAACAGACGAATGTATAAACTGCGGAGCTTGTGAACCCGAATGCCCGAACAACGCAATTTATGAAGGCGGCGTAGAATGGGCCATCGCCGACGGCACTACTGTAAAAGGAACCTATACCCTGATGGACGGCTCGGCCATGGATGCCGACCAGCGTAACGCGCCCATCGCCGTAGACACCTATTATATCGTTCCCAATAAATGCACGGAATGCCAGGGTTTCCACGAAGAGCCCCAGTGCGCGGCCGTTTGTCCGGTAGATTGCTGCGTGCCCGACGAAATGTACCAGGAAACCGTGGACGAGCTGATGGACAAGAAAGCCCGTCTGCACATCTGATGCGAATACGATCCAAAAATTAAGATAATTTCACGAAAAGGAAGTACCAGCGGTATGTTGGGCCTTCCTTTTTTGTTATTTTGCCGTTTATGAAGAAAAACATAGCCCTCGTTGCGGGCGGATACTCCGGGGAATACGTGATTTCCGTGCAAAGCGCGGAGGTGATCGAAAAAAACATCGATCCCGCGCTGTACGACGTGTACAAGATCATCGTAACGAAGGAAAGCTGGACCTACACTGCCGCCGACGGCTCGCGGACGGACGTGGACAAGAACGATTTCAGTCTTACCGTCAACGGCCGGCACATCCGCTTCGACGCCGTATTTATCGGCATCCACGGCACGCCCGGCGAAGACGGCCGCCTGCAGGGGTATTTCGAGATGCTGGGCATCCCGTACACCAGCTGCGGCATGGTTTCTTCCGCGCTCACTTTCAACAAAAGCTATTGCAATAAAGTAGTGGCCGCGCTGAACGTGGTGAACGTGAGCCGTTCCGTACACATCTTCCGCGACAAACCCTACGACGTCAAAGCCATTCTAGGGCAGCTGCGGCTTCCCGTTTTTGTAAAGCCCGCCGAAGGCGGCAGCAGCATCGGCATGAGCAGGGTGAACCAGGCGGAAGAGCTGGAAGCTGCGATCCAAAAGGCGTTTAAAGAAGACAGCCAGGTGTTGATCGAAGAATTTATCAAAGGCGCCGAGGTTACCTGCGGACTGTTCCGCGCGCAGGGGAAAATGACCGTGCTGCCGCTGACCGAGATCCGCAGCAGCAAGGAGTTTTTCGACTACGAAGCCAAATACACCCCCGGCATCACCAACGAAGTGACGCCGGCCGAGATCGCCCCCAAAGCGGCGGACACCATCCGCAAAGCGGCGCAGGAGCTGTACGACCGGCTGAACTGCAAAGGCATCGTGCGGGCGGATTTTATCCTGGAAGAAGGCACCGGCAAAGTATATTTCCTGGAGGTGAACACCATGCCCGGCCAGAGCGAGAACAGCCTGGTGCCGCAGCAGGTTAGAGCGGCGGGGCTTACGTTAAGGGCGTTTTACGGCATGCTTATTGAAGAATGCCTTGCGGCTGTTAAAAATTAAGTATACTTTGCTAATATGAAAATGTTTCACAATATCACAAGGCGTTCCTTCGGCTTCAACCTGCTCGTGATCTGCGGGCTGATCGTGCTGCTGGGAATACTTTTCTTTATGTCCCTCAGTTTTCTTACCCGTCATGGCGAAGAAGTGACCGTGCCGGACGTGCGCGGCAAAAGCATTAAAGAAGCCACCTCCACGCTGGAGCTGCTGGGCTTTGAAGTGGAAGTGCGCGACTCGATCTACATCGATACCATGCCGGCGCTGCTGGTATACGAGCAAACGCCCGAGCGGGGAGACGTGGTGAAAACGCACCGCACCATCTTCCTCACCGTGAACAAGATCGTGCCGCCGATGGTGCCCATGCCCGACCTGGAAGGGCTTACCTACCGCAGCGCTGAAATGACGCTCCGCGCCCGCAGGCTCAACATCGGCGATACCATTTACAAGCCCGACTTTGCCACCAACACCGTTTTGCAGCAGCTGCTCAACGGCAAGCCCATCAAGGCCGGCAAGGAAATTCCCGAAGGCAGTAATATCACCCTCGTGCTGAGCAGCGGCACCGGCACCATGGAAAATCCCGTGCCCGAGACCGTGGGCATGACCTACCTCGAAGCCCGCGAAGTGCTGGCTGCCAGCAATCTCAATATCGGCACCGTACTGATCGATGCCGGCGTGACCGACACGCTGGGTGCTTTTGTGTTCAAACAAAGCCCGCCGCGCCGCAACGAGCTGGGCGAGCTGAACCTGATACGCGCGGGGGAAAGCGTGGACCTCTGGCTGAGCGCCACCAGGCCCGTAAAGGATTCGCTGGCGCCGGTGCAAACGCCCGCGCCGCAACTCTAGATTATTTACCTTTGTAAAAAATTTCGCATCATGCAAACTATCACACCGGAAGAACTGAAAAAACGCCTGGACAGCGGGGAAACCCTTACCCTCTTGGACGTACGCGAGCCGCATGAAAGAGAGGAGTTCAACATCGGCGGCATCCATGTGCCGCTGGGAGACATCCGCGCCATGCAGGTGGACGAGCTCTCGAACAAGCGCCAAACCCAGCCCCAGGCCGC
>CBINIO010000575.1:0-2976 GCA_966250725.1 uncultured Chitinophaga sp. | reverse complement strand
TTCAACCAGCGCATCGCCAACGGCACCTATTCCCCCTGGTCCGTTACCATCAGCACTGCCGCCACGGCAAAAAAGCCGCTCGTGATCGAAGCCGAAACAAAGGGAAAAGTGATCTTCACCGGCGATGTCGACAAAACGCTGTTCAAGCTCACCGGCAGCTACATCATCCTGCGCGGCATTACTTTCTCGAACTGCAGCCTCGCAAAAGCGGAGAAAAGCGCCGGCCTGCTGGTGGAGCTCAGCGGCTCGCAGCACTACCGCGTCACCGGCTGCGATTTCACCAAAGCCGCCGCCAAAAAACAATACATGCCGCTGGTGATCGTATCCGGACATGGGGAGCACAACCGTGTAGATCATTGCACTTTCAGCCACAACGTCGATAATATGGACGTGCAGGTAAGGGTGACAAAAAGCGTCACCCCCCAACATACGCTGGTGGACAACAATCTTTTTAAAGACAAAAACCCCGTAAGCTGGAAAAACGGCAACGGCGGCGAATGCGTGCAGATCGGCCAGGACCCTATCCTGCTGGGCAACGTGACCGCCGCCGCCATCGTGCGTGAAAACCGCTTTATCCGCTGCAGCGGCGAGCCGGAAGTGATCAGCAACAAAAGCAGCGGCAACCAGTATATCAAAAACCAGCTCGAGGACTGCATCGGCGAGATCGTTATGCGCGGCGGGCACGATTGCATCGTAGACGGCAACACCATCAAAGGCGGCAGCGGCGGCATCCGCGTGAACGGCACCGGCCACCGCATCACGAACAACCGCATCAGCAACGTAAAAACCGGCATCCGCCTGATGTACGGCATGACCAAAAGCAAGACCGAAACCGGCTTCTACGTGGCCGCGGGCAATTGCGTCATTTCCAACAACCGCCTTGAAAATACCGGGACCGGCATCTTTATCGGCGGCAACAAAAACGCCGACTGGACGGGCAGGTTCGACACCAAACGGTACCCGTCCCGCGTGATGCAGGACGTGGCGCCTTATGACAATACGCTGGAGGGAAACGTGTTTGTGCATACGGGGAACGAGGTGGTGCGGGAATAGGCTGGCGTGCGTATCGTATGGATTTAAATAGAAAATGCTCATAGATATCATCCATCTATGAGCATTTTGTATAAGAAGAACGTTTTAATTCTTTATAAAGGCGGGAATGATTTGAGGCCATTCATCAATTGTTATACGGGATAGGAATAAAGTCGTAGCTAATATTACAAAAAAATTTCAAACCCCGTGAAATACTGGTTTTCGTGGATATGCCCGGCCGTTATAATTCTGGATATTTGCAGTGTATGTATTTATCAAATATACCTGCCATCGTTTGTTCTCTCAACCCTGCCGCGGGCGGCAAATTTACATTGACCGTCCGCGGCTACTATATACCGGCCGGCGCCTGCCATAAACGACCGACATGAAAAACCTGCTCTCCATATTCATTTGCTTGTCCCTCTTTTCCACGGCCTGCCGCAAAAATGACGGCGACCGTGGAAAGCCGGGCAGCGGCGAAATAACGAAGCTGCCCGGCGATATCTATTACCAGTGGGCGGACGAAGGCATCTTCAAATTACACCTGCCGGCTGCGAGCAGACATTTGCTGCTGGCGGACGATTCCAGGCGGAATAACTGGGACGTAAGCCGGGATAACCGGCAGATGCTGGAATGTTCGGATGTGCCGGGCGATTATGAGGCCAGTCAATTTACGCTTACCAACCTTTCCGACGGCGCCATCGTCAAACAGTTCATACATTACGCTTCCGGCGGCGATATCGCCACGGGCATCCTCTCTCCCAACGGGCGGCTGATCGCCATCAACCCCACGTTCCACGACGGGATAATAATTACCGACCTGGACGGGAACGAAATAAAGCACATCCTGACGGTAAACAATGAAAAAATAACCGAAGATGCCGTGTGGGCGCCGGATAACACTTTGCTGATCGTACACGGGAAATTTCTGCTGAAGAGCAACGCCGCTTTTTCGGACTTCTCGCTTGTAAAGGAATTTGACTTCCAGGAATGGGGCTCGCCCGCCATCAGCAACGATGGGAAAAAGATCGCGCTTGCCGCGTTAAAACATATCTGGCTGATGAATGCGGATGGCACTGATTTGAAACAGGTGACCGGCAGCAGCGGAACGGAAACTTCCCCGCAGTTTTCACCCGATGGGAAATACCTGTTGACCGGCACCGATTTTCATACTACGGGGCCTTTCGGGCATATCTTTTACCTGAAAGCGGTTCCCGCGGACGGAAAGCTGTACCAGGTGGATGACGGCGCGGAAAGCGCGGGCGTCGTTCCGCTCGTGCTGCCGGGAAGCAACACGGTCATCGCGGCGGACGGAAGGGTCAGATGGCGTTGACAGCCATAACGTATCGCGAAAAATTGGATAAATTTGGAACAAGCAAACTCGTACTGAACATGAGGCATTTTGCCGCGCTTATGCTGATGATGATATGTGCGCTGCACCGCCCCGCGGCCGCGCAGGACATTGCGCAGCAGTATGCGGACAGCCTGTTCAGCAGCGCCATGCAGGCCCCCACGAACGAGCTGAAGATCGAAGGGCTGCTCAAGGTCAGCATCTTCTGGAGCGACCGGGATACCGCCCGCGCTTATCAATATTTACACCAGGCCCGGAAGCTCATGGGAAAGTCGCCCTCGGATTTTCAGACGGGGCTGTATCATCTTTACCTGGCCAATATCCTGATGGAATATGATACGCGCAAGGCAAAGTCGGAGTACATCGTCGCGGACAGCTTCCTGGCAAAGGGACAAACACAGAAGAACTACCTGTACCGCTCGAAGCTCTGGAACAATTACGGCATCATTCTACAGGAAGAAGACAAAGGCGCGGAGTTTATGCGGCTCATCGTCGGCAAAGCGCTGCCTTACGCCCGGCTGGCCGGCGACAGCGCGGCGGTGGGCTACCAGCTGCAAAACATGGGTCTTCAGCTCGACAACATCCACGATTAC
>CBINIO010000574.1:0-2976 GCA_966250725.1 uncultured Chitinophaga sp. | reverse complement strand
AAAAAATTTGTCGCGATGGACTATCTCATCGACCTGTACGAAGAAGAGAAGGATGTAAGGCACCGCCCGGCCCGCCTGTACAAATTCAACCAGGACAAATACAACCTGCGTCATAAAAAAAGCCTGGGTTTTTGACAGGTTTTTTTGTTTTTTAACAAAATATTAATTAAGATTGTGTATGATATACACACTACCAATTTTAGGGGTATATCTTTAGTAGCCAGAGACCAGATATCTAATCGCGCATTCAACATTATTTTAGGAGAGAAAAACCCGTGAACACATAAATACCCGCCATTTGCGATAAATGGCTGCATATAATTTCTGTACATCGCATTTTATCAGGTTCCACGTTATGAACTCCGGGCAATCTGTTTTGTCCAAACTGATAATGGGAACGGTCTATTGGTCCGTTCCCATTTTTCATTTTCAATTATCCATAAAGAACCGGTTGCATTTAAAGAATTTCAAACGATTCGCCGGAATGCTTGCACCGATTCAAATATCCTTCCTTCAGCCGCCAGCAGCCCTATTTTCGTATCTTGCATGCTTGTCCGCCATTATTAAGCAAATGGCATTAAGCAGCAGAAACACATGTCTTATACACCACAAAACAAAGTACGCATTGTAACGGCCGCGGCCCTTTTCGACGGGCACGACGCAGCCATCAACATCATGCGCCGCATTATGCAGGGCGCCGGCGCCGAAGTGATCCATCTCGGTCATAACCGCTCCGCCGCGGAGATCGTGGACTGCGCCGTGCAGGAAGACGCGCAGGGCATCGCCGTCACTTCCTACCAGGGCGGCCACATCGAGTTTTTCAAATACATGTACGACCTGCTCAAAGAGCGCGGCTGCGGCCACATCCGCATATTCGGCGGCGGGGGCGGCACCATCCTTCCTTCGGAGATCGAGGAGCTGCACGCATACGGCATCACCCGCATCTATTCGCCGGACGACGGGCGCAAATTCGGCCTTGCGGGCATGATCGAGGACGTGATCAGGCAATGCGATTTTGAAACGGTAAAACAGGGCGGCTGGAAGCTGGACGCCGCCAAGCTCACGAAAGACGATGCGCCGGAGATCGCCAAAGCCATCACCTACGCCGAGAACTTCGCCATGAACGGCCAGCTCGAAGACCTGAAGATACTGGCCTCCCGGAAAAGCCCCGTGCTGGGCATCACCGGCACCGGCGGCGCGGGCAAAAGCAGCGTTACCGACGAGCTGGTGCGCCGCTTCCTGCGGAAATACGACAACCGCACCGTCGCCGTCATTTCCGTGGACCCTTCCAAGAAAAAAACGGGCGGCGCCCTGCTGGGCGACCGCATCCGCATGAACAGCATCCATCACCCGAGAGCTTACATGCGCTCGCTCGCCACCCGCGAAAGCGACAAAGCCATCAGCCTGCACATACAGGAAGCCATCGACATCTGCAAAGCCGCGAAGTTCGACTTCATCATCCTCGAAACCTCCGGCATCGGCCAGAGCGACACCGCCATCGTGGATTACTGCGACGTGGCGCTGTACGTGATGACGCCCGAATATGGCGCCGCCTCGCAGCTGGAAAAGATCAACATGCTCGATTATGCGGACCTGATCGCCATCAACAAATTCGATAAAGCCGGCGCGCTCGACGCCCTGCACGACGTGCGCAAACAATACAAACGCAACAACGCCCTCTGGGAGGCGAAAGACGACGACCTGCCCGTGGTGGGCACCATCGCTTCGCAGTTCAACGATCCCGGTGTGAACCAGCTGTTCGGCCGTCTTATGCACCGCATCGCCGAAAAAACGGATGTGCATTTTGGGGAAGACAGGCCGGACAAGCCCGTCACCGCCACTTCCACCAAATCGCTCATCATCCCGCCCGCCCGCGTGCGTTACCTGTCGGAGATCGCCACCGGTATCGATGACTACCGTTCATGGGTAAACGAACAATGCGCCATCGCCACGCAATGGTACCAGGTGGAAGGCGCGCTGCAGATGCCCGGCCTCCGGCACGCCGGCGAGCTGAAAAAGATCAGCGAACACCTGCAATCACAGCTCACGCCCGAAAATAAAGCGCTTGTTACCGGCTGGCCCGCGCTCGTGGAAAAATACAGGGCCGATCATTACGCGTTCCAGGTGAGGGATAAAACGATCAGGCTGCCGCTGTATTCCGAAAGTCTTTCGCATACCCGCATACCCAAGGTGAGCCTGCCGCAGTACAAAGACTGGGGCGACATCCTGCGCTGGCAGCTGATGGAGAACCTGCCTGGAGAATTTCCCTACGCGGCCGGCGTGTTCCCGCTCAAACGCGAGGGGGAAGACCCCACGCGCATGTTCGCCGGCGAAGGCGGGCCGGAAAGAACGAACAAACGGTTTCACTATGTGTCCATCGATCAGCCGGCGAAACGGTTGTCCACCGCGTTTGACAGCGTAACCCTGTACGGCGAGGACCCCGCTTACCGTCCCGATATTTACGGCAAGATCGGCAACTCCGGCGTGAGCATCGCCACGGTGGACGATGCCAAAAAACTTTACAGCGGCTTTGATCTCTGCGATCCGAAAACGTCCGTATCGATGACCATCAACGGGCCCGCGCCCATCCTGCTGGCGTTTTTTATGAACGCCGCCATCGACCAGGAATGTGAGAAATACATCGCGCAGCATGGGCTGGAAGAAAAGGTAAGCGCCATCATCAAAAAGAAATTCAAAGACCACCCGCTGCCGCATTACAACGGCGACCTGCCGCATGGCAACAACGGCCTGGGCCTTCGCCTGCTGGGCATTTCCGGCAGCGACGTGCTGGAGCCCGAAGTGTACGAAAAAATAAAAGCGCATGCGCTCGGCACCGTGCGCGGCACCGTGCAGGCGGACATCCTGAAAGAGGACCAGGCGCAGAATACCTGCATCTTCTCCACCGAATTCGCGCTGAAGCTGATGGGCGACGTGCAGGAATATTTCATCAACAAAAAGGTGCGCAACTTTTACTCC
>CBINIO010000573.1:0-2985 GCA_966250725.1 uncultured Chitinophaga sp. | reverse complement strand
GTACGAGGAACGTTTGGGAAAACATCATTTCAAAGGGCTGGCGGGTTTTAACCGCGAGCTGAACCAGCTGAGCGCGTTCATCGCCCGCAGGGACGACAACATCACGTCCAGCCTCGGTTCCATCAATCTCACCAATGGCATTACCACGCTTTCCGCCGATAAATCGGAGTGGGCTTTGCAGGGCATCTTCGGCCGTGTGAACTACGACTTTGACAACAAATACCTGCTTGAATTCAACGGCCGGTATGACGGTACTTCGCGCTTCGCAAAAAGTGACCGCTTCGGGTTTTTCCCTTCCGTGTCCGCGGGATGGGTGCTGTCCAACGAATCGTTTTTCAGCCCGCTGAAAAAAAACATCAACAGCTTCAAGCTCCGCGCTTCCTATGGTTCGCTGGGCAACCAGCTGGTGAGCGATTACGCTTACATCAGCACGATGTCGCCCTACACGGCTTCCGACCTGCTCGACCTGAACGGGCAGCTGCCGCTGGCGGTGCGCGCGCCTAACCTCGTGCCGTTCAACCTCACCTGGGAAACGGCCAGCACGCTGAACCTCGGCTTTGATATGGCTTTGCTGAAAAACAGGCTGAACGTGGGTTTTGACTGGTATAACCGGCAGACGACGAATATGCTCACCAAAGGCAGGACCCTGCCCGCGGTGCTCGGCACGGCGGAACCGCGGGAGAACGCGGCCGACCTTTCCACCAAAGGATGGGAAGTATCGCTGAAATGGAACGACGAGCTGCAGCTGGCGGGAAAACCTTTCGGTTATCATGTTTCCCTGGTGATGTCGGACAGCCGTTCTTTTATCACGCGCTTCAACAACCCCAGCCGCCTGCTCACCGATTTTTACGAAGGCATGGAGGTAGGCGAGATATGGGGCTACACCACCCTCGGCTTCTTTAAAACCGACGACGAATCCGCCGGGCATGCGGACCAGTCGAGACTGCACCTGTTCCCCGGTCTGCCCAAAGCGGGAGACATCAAGTTCGAGGACACCAACGGCGACAAGGTGATCAGCTTCGGGAAAAACACGGTGGACGATCCCGGCGATCTCCGCAAGATCGGCAATACCACGCCCCGTTACGCGTACGGCGTGAGCGCGGGTTTTAACTGGTACAACTTCTCGCTCGACGTATTCCTGCAGGGCGTAGGCAAGCGCGATTTCTGGCCGGGCACCGAAGCGGCCGTGTTCTGGGGCTTTTATAACCGCTGGAACCAGCCCGTGTACGATCACATCTATGGCAATTACTGGACGCCCGAAACCCCGGACGCCTACTTCCCACGGTTACGCGCATACGAAGCGCTCACGAAAGACCGTGAGCTGGGCGCCGTGCAAACGCGTTACCTGCAGAATGCGGCGTACCTGCGTTTGAAGAACGTGAGCGTCGGCTATACCATCCCGCCCGCCGTTACCACCCGCGCAAAGATCGCGCAGGCAAGGGTTTTCTTCTCCGGGCAAAACCTGTTCGAATGGACGAAGCTGAGCAAAGCGTTCGACCCCGAAGGGCTGAACGACGAAGTGGACGCTTCGCGCACAAACGGCGCCGGCTTCGTATACCCGCTGCAACGCACGTTCACATTTGGTGTTGAGATCAACTTTTAAAATTGTAGTTATGCATATAAGATCATTTTTATTGCTGCTGTTTACAGGATGCTGCTTTATTGCCTGCAAGGACGATTTCCTGGAGCGTTACCCGCAAAGCGAGATCAGCCCGCAGGAGTTCTTTAACACGGAAAAAGACCTGGAGCTGTATACCAACAGCTTCTACGCCGCGCTGCCGGGAGAAGGCGTTTTTACCGCGGATTTTTCCAGCGATAACGTGGACGTGTCCGCCATCGACGAAGTGGTGACGGGAAGAAGGCGCGTGTATACCGACGCGGCTTCCGCCGGCTGGACCTGGACGGCTTTATACAACATCAATTATTTTCTCGGGCAATACGACAAACCCTCCATTCCCGCGGAAGCAAAAAATCACTACGCCGGAGTGGCGCGTTTTTTCCGCGCATGGTTCTACTTCGACAAGCTGAAACGTTTCGGCGACGTGCCCTGGTACAGCAACGCGCTGAACGCAGGCAGCGAGGAGCTGTACAAAGCCCGCGACCCCCGCACGCTCATCGTGGATTCGATCAAAGCCGACCTCGATTTTGCGATCGCCAGCCTGCGTACGGCGAAAACGCCCGCGCGCATCAATAAATGGACGGCGCTGGCGTTCAAATCCACCGTTTGTCTTTTTGAAGGCACTTTCCGCAAATACCATCCCGAGTTCGGGCTGCAAAGCTCCGCGGACGCGTTGTTGCAGGAAGCCGCCGATGCGGCGGACGAAGTGATGACCGACGGGCCGTACAAGCTCGCCACCGGCGACCCGAACACCGTGTACATGAATCTCTTTGCCGCGCAAACGCCCAATTCCAGCGAATTTATTTTAAGCCGCCTCTACGGGCTGGACGTGAACAAATCGCATCCGGCGAACCAGGTGTTCACTTCACCTACGCGCGGCAACCCCGGCCTCACCAAGTCGCTGATCGAATCGTACCTGATGGCGGACGGCACGCCGTTCTCCGCCGTGCCCGGCGCGGCCACCATGCCGTTTTGGGAAGAAGTGCAGGGCAGGGACCCGCGTCTCGCGCAAACCATCCGTACGCCCGGCTACCGCCGCATCGGCGCCGCGGTGAACCTGGTGCCGGATTACGCCAACGCTTTCACCGGTTACCAGAATATCAAGTTCGTATCCACGCCCGACCAGGACGCCGCCGCTTATACGCCGCTGCCGGTCATCCGCTACGCGGAAGTGCTGCTGAACTACGCCGAAGCGATGGCCGAGCTGAAAAAGCTGACGCAGCCGGAAGCGGACCGTTCCATCAACCTGCTGCGCGGCCGTGTGAACATGCCTTCGCTCACGGTGAGCGGGCTCACGGCCGATCCTTTCCTGCTGGCGCAATACACGCACGTCACCGATCCCGTGGTGCTGGAAGTGCGCCGCGAAC
>CBINIO010000572.1:0-2990 GCA_966250725.1 uncultured Chitinophaga sp. | reverse complement strand
TATTGACACCATTCTTCTTCGTATTCAGCATCTTCTCAAAATCCCCGGGATTTTTTGCCTTTTTAAACATCTCCAGCGCGCCTTCAAGGCTAAAGTTGTCCCCAGGCAAACCCGTTTCGTCCTGCGCCTTTACGCCGGTAGCCGTCAGCACAAGGCTGAGCAGCACGGCAGGCAATGAATGTAATGTTCTCATACGATACGCTGTTGTTTCGTTATATAAGACGACAAATGACATTGAAAGTTTATACCAGAATTATACCAGAAATGTTAAAGTTTTGCCGCCCGGGCCTTTTTCATGAAATATCACCGTTTATGTAAACGACGCGCCGGTCAATGATCTTTTTTTTACATTACAACATGGAATCGATTGCATGGCATTGGTACGATCTCACCTGCCCATTTTGTTATGTAGGGAAAAGCCGGAACATTATCCTGAAAATAAACGGTTATCACCTCGTTCAGCTCCCTTTCCAGGCGCATCCGGACATTCCCGCGGAAGGCGTGTATGCAGGCCCGCGGAGCGGACCGGTGTACGAAATGCTGGAAAAAGAAGCGAAAGGGTCGGGGCTGGCGCTGAACTGGCCCTCGCGTCTTCCCAACACCCGGTATGCATTGGCGATGGCGGAACAGGTGCGCAGGCATTTTCCCGCGCTTTTCCCCGCTGTCAAAGACAGGCTGTATGCGGCGCATTTTGTTTTGGGGGAAGATCTGGGTTCGGAAGACGTGGTTCACAATTGTCTCGGCGAATCCGGTATCGGGAAACGGGTGATGGAAAAATGGATGGAAAACGGGGTTGCTTTTCATGATCTCGCCCTTTCGCAGCAGGTGGCCGGAAACATCGGCGTAAACGGTACGCCCGCCTGGGTGATCGACCGGCAGCTGATATCCGGGCTGCAACCGCGCGCGTATTTCCAGCAATTCGGCGGCCGTTCCTGAACGGCGCCGTTATCGACGTTCACTTTTTTGATCAAACAATAATTCCACGAATGAAGCTCACAAGAAAAATCACCGCATTTGTATTTTCATTGATCGCATTGTTATCCTTCCGCGACGGACGCGCGCAGGATATCATGGTCATCAAGCAACGGGTCGTTTCGGACCTGCTGGAACCTTCCATCAACGGCAGCGCCATTACAAGGATGGTGCAAACCATCCAGCCGGACGGCTCGTGGCCCGGCATCGATTACAAAGACGTTTCGCGCACGGGTTTCCAGCACAAGGAGCACCTGGACAATATGCTGACGCTGGCCCGCGCCTACAAAAAAAAGGGCTCGCCGTTCTTTAACGATCCCGCGGTGAAAAAGACCTTCTCCGCCGCGCTCGATTTCTGGCTGGCGCACGATTTCCGCTGCGATAACTGGTGGTGGAACGAAATGGGCACGCCCAGCCTGATGATCAACACGCTGCTGGTGATGGACAGCAGCCTCACCGGAAAACAACGGGTGGAAGGCCTGCGCATCGCACGCAGGGCCAACCTCGAGACCTTTGGCGCGCGCCCCGGCGGCGACCTCATGCCTATCGCGGGCATGCTGGGCAAACAGGCGCTGTTCACCAATAGTCCCGATACATTAAAACGCGTGATCAAAGTAATGGCGGCGGAGATCAAGATCAGCACGGGCCGCGGGCTGAAGCCGGATATGAGCTTTCATCACCGCACCGACAACGTGATCTCCATCCTGACCTACGGCAGCAACTTCGCCAGCGCTTTTGCTTATTGGGCCGCCAAAACGCACGGCACGCCCTTCGCCTTTCCGCAGCAGTCCATGAAGCTGCTCATCGATTATTATCTCGACGGCATCTGCCAGGCGCTCATCTACGCCACTTATCCCGACCCCGGCGCGATGAACCGCGATATCAGCCGCCGCAACGCGCTGGAGAAAGTAGGCCCGGGCCTGCCGGAAAACCTGCTGACCGCCACGGATTACCGCGCCGCCGAGCTGGAAACCATCATCCGCGTGCGCAAAGGGGAAATAAAGCTCAACCGCACGCGCGACCGTTATTTCTGGTACTCGCATTATTATACGCATCAGCGCCCTTCGTATTATGCGTCCGTGCGCATGCACTCTTCGCGCGCCAATAACATGGAGCAGCCGCACAACGACGAAGGTATCCAGAACCATCACTATGGCGACGGCTCATTTTTTATTTCCCGCACCGGGCATGAGTTTTACAATATTTTTCCCGTGTGGGACTGGCAGAAGATACCGGGCGTGACCACGCTGCAAAAAGAAAAACTGCCGCATTGGAAACAGCTGGCTAAAAAAGGGAAAACCGATTTTGCCGGTGGCGTAAGCGATGGCGTGTACGGCGTGGCCGCCTTTGATTTTGAAAGCGTGCACGACCCGCTCAAAGCAAAAAAATCATGGTTCTTCTTCGACGACGAGATCGTGAGCCTTGGCGCGGGCATCCATACGGACACGGCGTTGCCCGTATTCACCACGCTCAACCAATGCCTGCTGAATAAACAGGTGACGGTAAGTTCCCACAACAAAACCACCACGTTAAAAACGGGCAAACATGCGCTGCCCGCGGTTTCATGGGTGCTCCACGACAGCGTGGCCTACCTCTTCCCGCAACCTGCCAGCGTTCATATCAGCAACGGCGAAGCCACCGGCAGCTGGCGCAGCATCAACCACCAGGCGTGGGCCACTACGCAACCCGTCAAAGAAAATGTATTCTCGCTCTGGCTCGATCACGGCGTAAAACCGCAGAACGCAAGCTACGCCTGGATCGTGCTGCCGGCCACCGATGCAAAAGCCGCCGCGGCCTACAGCAAAAAAATACCGGTGAAAATTCTCGCGAATACGGCGGATCTGCAGGCTGTGCAGCACACGGGGCTGCAAAGAACGGGTGTTGTTTTTTACAAAGCGGGCTCGCTGAAGATCAATGACCGATTAACACTGTCCGCCACCGAACCCTGCGTGGTAATGGTAAAAACGAACGGCGCCGCCACCGAGGCCATCGCAGTATGCGACCCTACGCAGAAATTA
>CBINIO010000571.1:0-3005 GCA_966250725.1 uncultured Chitinophaga sp. | reverse complement strand
ACTTCATCCGCAACAGCGGTTTCAGCTGGCTGGCGAAGATCAATTCCGAAACCAGGCTGCCCTGGAACCTTACCTTCCAGGTAACGGCCAACTACCAGGCGCCGACGATCACCATCCCCACGGGCGGCGGCGGCGGACGCGGTTTTATGATGATACCCACTTCCGCGCAGGGCCGCATCAAAGGGCTCAGCTCCATGGACCTCGCGCTGAAAAAAGACTTTCTTAAAAGCAAGGCCCTTTCCGCCACCATCAGTCTCAGCGACGTGTTCAACACCCGCGAGTACGGCATGGAACAGGAGTCCATGTACTTTACGCAGGACATCGTGCGGAAGCGCGAAAGCCGCATCCTCCGCCTGAACCTCAGCTACCGCTTCGGCAAATTCGACGCGCAGCTGTTCAAACGCAGGAACAACCGTACCAGCTCCGAAGGCATGCAGATGGAAGGTCAGGGCGGGTTCTGATAAAAACATTTCCCTATGTTCATGAGCACGAGCCGCTGCCGGGTGATCCGGGGCGGCTTTTTTCTTTCCGCGGAAAGGTGTTCCGGAAAGGTTGCCTGTCTTTAAAAAAAAGAATGCAACGCGTTGCGGAAAACGGGAGGGCCTTTTCCAAAAAGAAGCGGCCGCCTTTTACAAGACAGCCGCTTTATCAATAATGTGCTTCAACGAGATTGTTTCCCTTTATAAGGATACCTACCCTTTTTTACCCGTCAGCATCGGCACGAATGAAAAATCGTCGAAGATCTCCTGTTCGAATTCGTCTTCGCCTGTTTTGGTAATGCGCAGCATGCGCTGCACGTCTCCGCCGCCTACGGGGATCACCATTTTGCCGCCTACCTTCAGCTGTTTGAGCAGCTTTTCGGGTATCTGCGGCGCGGCGGCGGTTACCAGCACCTTGTCGAAAGGCGCATAGGTCGGCAGTCCTTCATACCCGTCCCCATAAAAAAAACGGAGGGTGGGATACCGGGCTTTGAAAGGGAACTGTTTTACCTGGTCGAACAGTTTTTTCTGCCGCTCGATGGTATACACGTTCGCTTTCAGCTCGCCGAGCACGCAGGCCTGGTAGGCGCTTCCCGTGCCGATCTCAAGGATCTTTTCAAATGGTTTTACTTCCAGCAGCTGCGTTTGGTACGCCACTGTGTAGGGCTGCGAAATGGTTTGCCCCTCCCCGATCGGGAAAGCCCTGTCCTCATAGGCGATCCCTTCAAAAGCCGTGTCCAGGAAAAAATGCCGGGGGATGTTGTTGATCGCTGCCAGTACGTTTTCGTCCGTAATACCTTTCTGCCTGATGTTGTCGACCAATTGCCTGCGTAACCCTTTTTGCTTGTAATTATCTTCGTACCGCCTCATGGGCGCAAAAATAACCAATCAGGCCGATTTTTAAAGTCATTTGACTAAACACCTTTTTCTCATTATTTTACAGTCCATTTGAACCTATCATTGGCCCTGTAAAAAGTAATACAACACATGGACGCAAATATTCGCAGCAAAGCAGAACAATGGCTCAACGGAGGCTATGACCCGGAAACCGTGGCAAAAGTACAGCAGCTTCTCAAAGAGAACCCCGACGAGATCACGGACGCATTTTACCGCAACCTCGAATTCGGCACCGGCGGCCTGCGCGGCATTATGGGCGTAGGCACCAACCGTATGAACAAATACACGGTGGGCGTGGCTACGCAGGGTTTCGCCAACTACCTGAAAAAATCCTTCCAGGGAGAGATCAAAATAGCGATCGCGCACGACAGCCGGAACAACAGCCGCTTTTTCGCGGAAGTGACCGCCAACGTGATGGCCGCCAACGGCATCAGGGTATTCCTTTTTGAATCCCTGCGCCCCACTCCCGAGCTGTCTTTCGCCATCCGCCACCTGCAATGCCAGGGCGGCGTGGTGGTTACCGCCAGCCATAACCCCCGCGAATACAACGGCTATAAAGCCTATTGGAACGACGGCGCGCAGCTGGTGCCCCCGCACGACAAGAACGTGATCGCCGAAGTGGAAAAGATCGGCGGCATCGGCGAAGTGAAATGGACGGGCTGGGAACAGAACATCACGCTGATCGGCAAAGATATCGACGAGGCGTACCTCGCCATGCTCAAAAGCCTCAGCGTACACCCCGAAGTGGTGGCGAAACAGCACGACCTGAAGATCGTATACACGCCTATACACGGTACGGGCATCACGCTGGTGCCGGAGATACTGAAACGGTTCGGCTTCACCAATGTGTATATCGTGGAAGAGCAGGCCACGCCTGACGGCAACTTCCCGACGGTAGTGTATCCGAACCCCGAGGAAGCCGAAGCCATGAGCATCGGGCTGAAACAGGCCGCCGCCATGGATGCGGACATCCTGCTGGGCACCGACCCGGACGCAGACCGTGTAGGCATTGCCGTGAAAGACCATACCGGCAAATGGATACTGCTCACCGGCAACCAGACCGCCGTGCTGCTTTTCAACTACATCGTGGAAGCGCGCAAACGCCAGGGCCTGGCGCAGCCCAACGATTATATCTGCAAAACCGTGGTGACCAGCGACCTGATAGACGTGTTCGCCGCCAGCAACCACATCACCTGTTACAATACCCTTACCGGCTTCAAATGGATCGCCGACCTGATCCGCCGCAAGGAAGGCAGGGAAAAGTTCATCTGCGGCGGCGAGGAATCGTATGGTTATATGATCGGCGACAATGTGCGCGACAAGGACGCCATCGCTTCCGTAGCCATGATCTGCGAAATGGCCGCTTACGCGAAAAATGAAGGCAGATCGCTCTACGAGCAGCTGATCGACATTTATGTGCGTTACGGTTATTATAAGGAATCGCTCATATCCATCACCAAAAAAGGCATGAAAGGCGCCGAAGAGATCGCGGACATGATGAGCGGTTACCGCCAGCACCCGCCTGCTTCCATCAACGGCTCGCCCGTTGTAAAAATATTCGACTACCAGCTGTCTCACGCCACCACGCTGGCCACCTCCGTGGGGCTCGACGGGCTCTCGATCGGGCAG
>CBINIO010000570.1:0-3005 GCA_966250725.1 uncultured Chitinophaga sp. | reverse complement strand
GCCACCACACGCTGGCGCCCAAACCCTGACAGGCCGTGGCGATCCAGGGGCGGCCGAGCGAATCTTTCGACCATACTACGCCGCCGTCCCAGGGTGCGTGTTTGGCTTCGCGGGGAACGCCGTGGTAGCTGAGCGTGAGTTCCTGCTCGGAATTTAGCGGCTGCTCCGCCTGCAGGGTGATGAACCAGGCGTTGCCGTCTTTTGTAAAAGCCAGCTCCTGCCCGTTTTGCACGGCTTTGTCGAGCACCAGCGGCGTTTGCAGGTCGATCTGCATCCGCTGCGCGGGTTGAAGCACGCGGTAGCGGATCACGTTTTCGCCTTCGATGGATTTGGTGGAAGGATGGATGCTGACGCTGAGATCGTAAAAGGTGACGTCCCACCAGGAACGTTCCGCCGAAAGCGTGCCCCGCAGCGTATCCTGCCGGGAGAATTGCTGGCCGTAGGCCGTGGCGCTGAAAAGCATAACAAACAGAGCGGGAAAAATGCGTCTCATGAAAGGTTTGGATTTGCGGGCAATATATTTTAAATGCGGCAAACGGCCGTCGCTTTTTTGACCGGTGGCGATTTGACATTCCAGCGATTTCTGTCTACCTTAAAGCCGCTTTATGAGATACTTAGCCGTTCTGTTTTCCATTTTGCTGCTTGCCTGCGGCCGGCGCGACACCCAAAAGAAAATGGTGTTCCGCTACAACCAGCAGGAAGGCATTCCTTCGCTCGACCCGGCCTTTGCGAAGAACCAGGCCATCATGTGGGCCGTGCGGCAGCTGTACAATACGCTGGTGGAGCCGGACAGCCTGCTGAACATCCGGCCGTCGCTGGCGAAAAGCTGGGAAGTGAGCGGCGACCGGCACACTTATACCTTTCATTTAAGGAACGACGTGTACTTTCATGACCATGAGGTGTTTCCCGGCGGCAAAGGCCGCAGGATGACGGCGGCCGACGTGGTGTACAGCTTCAGGCGGATCATGGAACCGGCCACGGCATCGCCCGGCGCCTGGATATTCAACGATAAGGTTGATCCGGAAAAAGGTTTTCGCGCGCTGAACGACAGCACGTTCCAGCTTACGCTATTGCAGCCGTTCCACCCGATCATGGGTATCTTGAGCATGCAGTATTGTTCCGTGGTGCCGCATGAAGCCGTAGAGAAATATGGAAAAGATTTCCGGAAACATCCCGTGGGCACCGGCCCCTTCGTTTTTCATTTCTGGGACGAAGGGCAGGCGCTGATCCTGCATAAGAATAACCGGTATTTTGAGAAAGACGAACAAGGCCGGCAACTTCCGTACCTCGACGCGGTGAAGGTGACCTTTGTGGACAGCAAGGGCACCGAGTTCCTGCTTTTCCGGCAGGGCGAGCTGGATTTTGTGAACGACATCGAAACCTCGTTCAAAGACGAGGTGCTGACCAAACAGGGCGAGCTGAAAAAGGAATGGGCGGGGAAGATCGTGCTGGTGAAAGCGCCTTACCTGAACACGGAATATTTCGGGATCGTGATGGATTCGAGCAAGCCCGGCGTAAAAGGCTCGCCATTGCTGGATGTTCGCATCCGCAAAGCCATCAACTACGGTTTCGACCGTACGAAAATGATGACCTATCTGCGCAACAGCATCGGCATACCCGCCACCTCCGGTTTTGTGCCGGCCGGGCTGCCGTCCTTTGATACTTCGGTCGTTAAGGGCTATCATTACAATATCCCTTTAGCAAGAAAACTGCTTCGCGAAGCCGGTTATCCTGACGGGAAAGGGCTGCCGCCTATCAGGCTCGTTTCCATTCCCATCTACGCCGATCTTGCCAATTACGTGGCGCGTCAGCTGCAGAGCATCGGCATACAGGTGAACGTGGAAGTGATCCAGAAAGGCACGCTGATGGACCAGGTGGCAAAATCGGCCGTACCGTTCTTCCGCGCCAGCTGGATCGCCGATTACCCCGATGCCGAGAGTTACCTCGCCATGTTCTACAGTAAAAATCCCGCCCCGCCCAATTATACCCGGTACAACAATCCCGCTTTCGACCGGCTTTACGAAAAGGCGCTGCTGGAAACCAACGATTCCCTTCGTTACCGGATGTACCAGCAAATGGACCAGATGGTGACCGACGATGCGCCCGTGGTACCGTTGTTTTACGACATCTCGATCCGTTTCCGGCAGCCCAACGTGACCGGGCTTACGAGCAACGGTCTCAACCTGCTGGAGCTGCGGCGGGTGCGGATAGAGTAGGAGGCGGAATGTATCATATCAGATATTAATATATTCATTAACATGGAGTTAAATTGTTAGTGAAAGCCAATATTTAAGTTACCTTTGCGGTTCATTTTTTCATTTTATTTAACGAGTGGTAACATGGCAGCGATCCTGATATTTTTCTTTGCACACTGGTTCCTATCTTTGTTCTTTCATACATTTTTCCTTCACAGGTATGCATCTCACCAGATGTACGATACCAGCAAGGGCTGGGAGCGCGTATTTTATTTTTGCACCTGGTTTTTCCAGGGTTCTTCATACCTGATACCGAGAGCGTACGGCGTCATGCACCGCATGCACCATGAGTACAGCGATACCGAGCACGATCCGCATTCACCGCATTTTTTCAAGGACGTTTGGCATATGATGACGCATACCCGCGAGATCTATGCAGGTTTTGTGACCGGTAAGGTAACGCCCGATGCGCAGTTCACCAAAGACCCGCTGCCCGTTTGGGACGCGATGGACAAATTCGGCGATTCCCGCTGGACGCGTTTTGCATGGGTGGGTATTTACGTGGCTTTTTACGCGGTATTCGCGCCGAGCCTCTGGTGGTGGCTGCTGCTGCCGATCCATTTCCTGGTAGGCCCTGTACAGGGCGCCGTGGTGAACTGGTGCGGCCACAAATACGGCTACAGCAATTATGACAACGGTGATCAGTCCCGCAACTCCGAGCCCTGGGGCATCTTCCTGCTGGGCGAGCTGTTCCAGAACAATCACCACAAGCATAAAGACAGCGCGAACTTCGCCAAAAAATGGTACGAG
>CBINIO010000569.1:0-3008 GCA_966250725.1 uncultured Chitinophaga sp. | reverse complement strand
TACCGGCGGAAGTTTATCGTTAAAAGAATGAAGAAATCGCCGAGGGTTAGGCAGGCGGCGTAAAAAGAATGACGAAAGCGGCGGGCGTCAGGAAGCGGTTCAGCGGGAAACGCCTTTCAAAAAAATAAAAACCGCGCTGTGCATAAGCGTACCTTCCACCTCACAAAAAAAGCCGTCTCCAACGAGACGGCTTTTTATATAAAATCCGTTTATAATTATTATTGCAGGTGATTCTCCAGCGCGGTATCGTACTTGCTTTTCCAGCCTGCCACCGCGCCCCAGTCTTCGCCGTCCACTACAATGTGATCGCCTTTTACGACACCGATCTTCTCGTAACGAACGGAGTAATCGGAGGCGTCTACCAGGCCATGCAGCAGGGCCTCGAACTTCTCCTGGTTTTCCGGGCGCACGCTCACCACTACGCGGCTTTGCGATTCGCCGAACAGGTAAGCGTCCTTGCGGAAATGTTTGTTGGTGTGAACGTCAAAGCCCAAACCTTGTACCATGGCGCTTTCCAGCAGCGTGGTAAACAGGCCGCCCTCACTTACGTCGTGCGCGGAGCTGATGAGCCTGGCGCTGATGAGCTTGGTGATGGCCTGCTGCAGGCGGTATTCTTCCTCCAGGCTGAAATGAGGGGCAGGACTGTGTTCCACGCCGATCAGCTTGTGAAGGTATTCGGAGCTGTTGATGTCGTTATAGCTGCGGCCTACGAGGTAAATGATATCGCCGGCCTGTTTGAAACCGAGGGTCATGCGCTGCTCCATGCTGTCCAGCACACCGAGCATGCCGATGGTGGGGGTGGGATACACCGGGCCGTCGGGACTCTGGTTGTAGAAGCTCACGTTGCCGCCGGTAACGGGAGTGTTGAACTTGCGGCAGGCCTCGCCCATGCCCTGTACGGCGTGAACGAACTGGTAATATACTTCGGGATCGTAAGGGTTGCCGAAGTTGAGACAATTGGTGATAGCCACCGGTTCGCCGCCGCTGCACACGATGTTGCGGGCCGCTTCGGCTACCGCGATCTGGCCGCCGGTATGCGGGTCCGCATACACGTAGCGGCTGTTGCAGTCCGTGGTTACGGCCAGCGCTTTGCGGGTGCCTTTCACGACTACGATGGCCGCGTCGCTGGGGGCGTTGGTGCTGGCGTTGGCGGTGCCTACCATGCTGTCGTACTGCGTGTACACCCAGCGTTTGGACGCGATGTTCGACAGCTGCGAGATCTTCTCCGCCACTTTTTGCGCGTTGGTGATGTCGGGGATGTTCTGGATATCGAATGCCTTGATCTTTTCAAAATATTTCGGCTCCACGTAAGCGCGGTGATACTGCGGAGCGCCGCCGCCCAGCACGAGGCTTTCCGCGGGCACTTCCGCTTCCAGCGCGCCGTTCATATAAAAACGGAGGATAGGTTCTTTGGTCACTTCGCCGATCTGCACACAGTGGAGGTCCCATTTATCGAAAACGTCGAGCACTTCTTTCTCGCGACCTTTCTGCACTACGATGAGCATGCGCTCCTGGCTTTCGGACAACAGCATTTCCCAGCCTTTCATATTCTTCTGGCGGGTAGGCACTTTGTCCAGGTGGATGTTCATGCCGTGCTCGCCTTTGGCGCTCATTTCAGCGGTGGAGCAGGTGATGCCCGCCGCGCCCATGTCCTGCATACCTACGAGGGCGCCGGTTTTCACGACTTCAAGACAGGCTTCCAGCAGCTTTTTTTCCTGGAAGGGGTCGCCTACCTGTACGGCCGGAAGGTCTTTGGCGCTTTCCTCGGTAATGTCCGCGGAAGCGAAAGACGCGCCGCCGATACCGTCTTTACCGGTGGCGGAACCTACGATGAACACGGGATTGCCAGGGCCGTAGCTGGTGGCGGACACCATGGTGCCTACTTTCAGCACGCCCACGCTCATAGCGTTCACCAGCGGGTTTACGCCGTAGCAGTCCTCGAAATATACTTCCCCGCCGACGGTGGGTACGCCAAAGCAGTTGCCGTAATGGCCGATGCCGTCAACCACGCCTTTGAGCAGGTGCTGATTTTTTTTATCATTAATATTACCGAACCGCAGCGAGTTGAGCGCGGCGATGGGGCGGGCGCCCATGGTAAAAATGTCGCGGTGAATGCCGCCCACGCCTGTTGCCGCGCCCTGGAAAGGTTCCAGCGCGGAAGGGTGGTTGTGCGATTCGATCTTGAATACGCAGGCCCATCCGTCACCAATATCCACGAGACCGGCGTTTTCTTCCCCGGCTTTTACCAGCAGCCTGCCGCCTTCACGGGGAAGACTTTTGAGCCACACAATGGAATTTTTGTAACTGCAGTGCTCGCTCCACATCACGGAGTACATGCTCAGTTCGGTGAAGTTCGGCGTACGGCCCAGTATGGATTTTATGCGTTCGAATTCGTCTGCTGTAAGTCCTAACTGTTCGGCGGTTTCTAGTGTGGTTTGCATGAATTGATGAAGGTTTAAAAAGAAGATGCAAAACTACATAGATTTCCTGCAATTGACAACAAAGAGAAGTGAAAGCCGATATACGTATTACAATATTTTTAATATATCAGTTTTAAGGGACTGATACCCTAAATATTTGGGTAAAAATTAAAAATATACGGTTTTAAAATGACAAATGCAATATTTTGGTTAAAAAAAGGTCAACAACTTGCATTTTCCGTCAAACTGATGTTCTTTTGTACCAAAATTATTCACATCATGCAATCGTTACGCTTTCAGGCGCTGGAAAATCTCACCGGCGTCGACTTCAAAGTAAAGCCCGAACTGAATGGCAAGATCACAGACGTGTTCGGCAGCAATGTTTTTACCGGCAAGGCAATGCGGGAAAACCTGAGTGATGAGGCTTACAAAAGCCTGATGAACTCTATTAAAGGTGGTAACAAGATCGAGCGCAAAATGGCCGATCAGATCGCTTCCGGTTTAAAATCTTGGGCGATGAAGAAAGGTGTAACCCACTATACCCACTGGTTCCAGCCCCTTACCGGCACTACCGCCGAAAAACACGAC
>CBINIO010000568.1:0-3009 GCA_966250725.1 uncultured Chitinophaga sp. | reverse complement strand
AATCCCAGGAACAGCGCGGCATACAGCAGGCTGTAACAGATCATGAAAGTGTGGAAGGAGATCCAGCCGAAGATAAAAAGCAGGATGATCACAAGGTTCAGCAGGCGGAACACCACTTCCTTGAAAAAGTTGGGCAGGATGGTCTTTTGCATGTTCCAGGCATGCACTTCCAGTATCTGCAGGCAGATAAAGAAATACACCATCGGGTACACATAATAGAAGTAATCCACCAGCATGGGCGACTTGCCCGAAAATTTCTGTATGATCAGCGGCTCGAAGACCAGGGTGATGCCCATCAGCAGCAGGAACCCTATCGTGACGATATAAAAACAAAGCGAGAGCAGGTCGATCTTCTGGAAAGGCATCCTGGAACGGTAATAAGGGTAGAATTTTACCAGCAGGGTAGCCGCGCCGAGATTGGCAAAGCTGGAAAAAAGCAGCGTCAGGTCGATGAAAATGCGCGTCAGGCCGTTTTCTTCCGGCAGGAAATATTTTGAAAAGAGGAACGTGTTGACGGCCCCAAAAATGAACCCGATATAGATATATATGGTGGTGACAAGACTCTTTTTACGGGCGATCGTCATTTCGGCAGTCTGATTTTTTAATGGTCAAAGGTATTATTTTTGAGCTAATTTCACCGGAAAAGGGCCTGCCGCGCCCGCCGCAATAATCGCAAGCATGTTGTACCGACTGGTTTTATGGAAACGAACGATAGAAGATATCCTCATGAGCCCTTTCATCTGGCTGGGGCGGATGATTGCCAGGCGGAAACCCCTGCGGCAGGAATACGACATCTTCTTCCTGTTCCCCTTTTATCATGTCGGCGGCGCGGAGAAAGTGCATGCGGACATCCTGCGGGTGGTGGAAGACAAAAAGGTGATACTCTTTTTTACCCGCCGCTCCCAAAGCGATGCCCTGCTGCATCTGTTCCGGCGGCCGAATGTCACGATCGTGGATATCAGCCGTTATACGGACAACAAGCGCCTGTACTTTTTGAGCTTTGTCTACCGCGGCCTGATCAGCGGTTATATCCATGCCCAGCGGATGCCTCCCGTCGTGTTCAACGGGCAGTCCAATTTCGGGTACAAGGTATCGCGCTGGATAAAGGGTACGGTCCCGCAGATAGAGCTTATACACAGCTTTTGTTCGTTTTCGTATATCCGCATGCCGTTCATCGCTTTTTACCGGCAGTCGCTGACCGTCAGCAAAGGCGTGCTGGACGAGCACCTGGCGCTGTATCGCCGCTGGGGCGTGCCGTCCGCGCTGGAGGCGCGTTTTTCCTTTATAGAGAACAAGATCGACCTGCCGGGGCCGCAGCCGGAGAAACCCGCAACCGGGCCGCTTACGGTGCTGTATGTGGGCCGGGGGACGCCTGAGAAGCGCGCCCACCTGGTGGCGGCCATCGCGGAAGCCGTGCACGCCACGCAGCCTGACGTCCGTTTCCAGTTCATGGGCGACGTGGAAGCGGCCATCCCCGCAAACCTGCGGCCGCATTGCATTTTCCTCGGCGATCAGCGGGATGCGGAAAAGGTGCAGGCCGTTTACAGGCAGGCGGACGTATTGGTCGTTCCGTCCGCCACGGAGAGCGGGCCGCTGGTGTTTATGGAAGGGATGGCGTTCGGGCTGGCCGTGCTGGCGACGCCTACGGGCATTATGCCGGAGCACCTGGTGGACGGCCGCCACGGTTACCTGTTTTCCAGCATTACGGACGCGAGCGCCATCGTGGAGGAAGCGCGCCGGCATATCCTGCACTGGCACGGCCATCGCGGGGAGCTGGCGGCGATAGCGCGGGAGAACGCCGCATATGCGCAGGCCCATTTTGGGAAGGAACAGTTTCTGGAAGACTACCGGCAGCTTTTTAAACAAATCAATCCGAGAATTTGAAACCGCTTGCTATCATTATCATTACCTACAACCGGCCGCACGACCTGCTGGCGCTTCTGAAGAACATCGCCCTGCAGCAAGGCGCGGATGCGCTGCTGCGGGATGTGGTGATCGTGAATAACGCTTCCACGGAGGATTACAGCCCGGTCACCGGATGGCTCGAAGGCCAGTCGCTGCCGTTCCGCTACGTATATTCGGAAGAAAACCTCGGCGTCGCCCGCGGCAGGAACCTCGCCATCTCGCTGACGGAGGCGCCCGTGCTCATTACGATCGACGACGACGCCTGGTTCCGGGACAACAACGCGCTGGAACTCGTGCTGGCGGCATTCGGCAAACCGCTCGCTCAGCAGCGCCGCGCCGGCGTGCTGTCTTTTAAAGTGCTGTATGCAAGCACCGGCATGATCCAGCAGAATGCCTTCCCGCATAAAAAATTTGAAAAGTACCGCGACAAGGAACAATTCCTGGCATCCTATTATATTGGCTGCGGCCATGCGATTTTAAAGGAAGTGTATGATGCGGCGGGCGTTTACCCCGAAGATTTTTTTTACGGCATGGAAGAATATGACCTGAGCTATCGTGTGCTGCAGCAGGGTTATGCCATCGTGTACGACGCCAGCATAGTGGTGATGCACAACGAATCGCCGCTGGGGCGGGCGCCGCAGGAAAAAAAGCTGCGCATGCTCTGGCTGAACAAGTCCAAAGTTGCGTACCGCTATCTGCCGTTCATTTATTTTATCACCACGGCGTGCATGTGGTCGCTGGAATACCTGCAAAAAACATCCTGGAATATCGGGGGCTGGCTGAAAACGTGGGGAAAAGCGGCCGCCGTTCCCTTCAAAGAAAAACGCCGGCCGTTAGGCGGCGCGGCGATGAAGTATTTAAAAGAAACGGAGGCCAGGCTTTGGTACTGACCTCCGTTCCGTGCATATTTTAAGCGGTTTGTTTCCGCTGCCGCCATTCGAGGTAAATGGCGCCCAGCAGCAGCGCAAAAATAAGTATCGAGGAATAACGGGAGATGGCATTGCCGAGATAATATGATCTCGGTGTAAAACGCATCACCACCTCATGCTGGCCGGCGGGTATCTTCACGCCGCGCAGCAGGTAATCCACTTTGATGATATCGCT
>CBINIO010000567.1:0-3012 GCA_966250725.1 uncultured Chitinophaga sp. | reverse complement strand
AATTGGCGATGTTATACCCGTTGTTGCGTTCATGCACGGCGGCTTTGTAAAGGAAGCAGGCGCCGCAGCCGATCCATTTGATCCGGCTTGCGTTGATGTCGCCGGGACGTTTCACGCCCACGATATTCCCTTCTTCGTCAATATCCGTATAATCGCTGTACACGAGGTCCGCATCCGGCTGCTGCTCCAGGGCGGCGGCCATTTGCGCGATGGCTTCGCGGGCGTAATAATTATCGTCGGAGGTCCAGGTGAAATAGGTCCCCGCCGCCGCGGCGAAGCCGGTGTTGAGGGAAGCGGGCAGGCGCAGGTTGCGGGCGTTGTGGATCACTTTTACCCGGCTGTCCGCCGCCGCATAACCGTCCGCGATCTGCGGGGTGTCGTCCGTGGAGCAGTCGTTGACGATGATCAGCTCGATGTTGCGGTAGGTCTGCTGCAGGCAGCTGTCCACCGACTGCCGCAAAAATCGCGCGCCGTTGTAGGTGGGCAGTATGATGGATACGAGCGGTTGTGTCATGGCAGGGCATTGGTTAGGATGTCGATGATCTTTGCCGCGCTGGTGCCGTCCCCGTAAGGGTTCACGGCATTCGCCATCCGCTGGTAGGTATCCCCGTTTTCCAGCAGCTCGCTTACATGGCGGATGATGTTGTTTTTGTCCGTTCCCACGAGAATGGCGGTACCGGCGGCGACGCCTTCGGTCCTTTCGGTCACTTCCCGCAGCACCAGCACGGGTTTCCCCAGCGAAGGCGCTTCCTCCTGTATGCCGCCGGAATCCGTCACCACGAGGTAGGATTCTTTCATGATCCATACCAGGTGGGCATATTCGAGCGGCGCGATCAGGTGCACGTTGGGTATGCCTTTCAATATGCGTTCCACGGGCTCCTGCACACGGGGATTGAGATGCACGGGGAACACGACCTGCAGGCTGTCCGCGTATTGCAGCGCAACCGTCCGCACGGCATGGCAGATATCTTCAAAGGGAGCGCCAAAGCTCTCGCGGCGGTGCGCCGTTACCAGCATCGTCCTTTTCTCCGGGTCCAGGAAATCGAAACGCGCGCGGTACGGCGCTTCGTTCTTTTCAAGAATGGAACGCGTGAGCAGCAGCGCATCGATCACCGTGTTGCCGGTAACGTATACATGCCGGTGGATGTTCTCACGGTGGAGATTTTCCCTGGCGGTGAGCGTCGGCGCGAAATGATATTCCGCCAGCACGCCCGTGAGCTGCCGGTTGACCTCTTCGGGGAAAGGCGAATATTTGTTGCCGCTGCGCAGCCCCGCTTCTATATGGGCCACCGGCACCTGTTTGTAGAACGCCGCCAGCGCGCCGGTAAAAGCGGAAGTGGTGTCGCCCTGCACGACCACCACGTCAGGCGTTTCCCCGGACAATACCTTGTCCATCCCCTTCAGCCCCTCGCTGGTGATATCGAACAGGGTTTGCCCCGGCTTCATGAGCGACAGGTCCGCGTCCGCGGATTCGCCGAAGAAGGTCATCACCTGCCCGAGCATTTCCCGGTGCTGGCCGGTGAGGCAGATGCGCACCTGCCATTGCCCCGGGCGCTGCCGGCATTCCTTGATCAGGGGTACCATTTTGATGGCCTCGGGCCTTGTGCCGAAGATGAATAGTATCTTTTTCAACATGAATATTTAGATCGACCTGTTTAAAATTTCCAGTAAGGTTTTGCCGGCATCGGGATCGTACAGGCTCATGGCTTTGCCATGCGCCGCGGCGCCCATGTCCGGCCATTGCGCACGCGCCTGCCAGGCCGCTTCCATCGCTTTTTCCAGCGACTGTACGGTGGCGGCGGGGGCAATAAAACCTTCCTTCCCGTCGCTGATCCATTCCGTATGGCCGCCCACGTCAGTGGCTACCACCGGCCTGCCGCAGATCATGGCTTCCACAACCGCCAGCGGCATGCCTTCCAGCAGCGAGGGCATCAGCAGGAGGTGGTTGCGCTGCCATACTTCGCGGATGCCGTTTACGCGCCCCCAAAAGGTCACGTTCGTTTCCAGTCCGTAGAACTGCACGAGCGAGCGCAAATAGTTTTCGTCCGGGCCGGCGCCGTAGATGTTCAGATGCCAGCTGCGTTCCTTCCACTGCGGCTTGCGCAGCACATCCAGCGCAAGGTCCTGGCCCTTGTGCCCCGTCACCAGGATGCCCACCATCGCCAATTGCAAAGCGCCGTCCATGACGGGAAAAGGCAGCTGCTCCGTGGACGGCAGGTTCACGGGGTTGCGCACCACCATGGCATTGGGAATACCGGAACAAAGCTGGCGCTGCGCCGTCGCCAGGTTGCGCGCGGACACAAAAAGCACCGCGGCCGCCCGCTCGTAAGCCGCGCGTACCGTTCCCATGTCGGGATCGCCGTAACCTTTGCCGTATTCCGCGTTCAGCTGGCAGTTGATGAACAGCTTCGCGGAGCTGCCTTCCAGCGCTTTCAGCAGCAGCCGGTCCTGCGAAATGGAATACGCGGTGCCGGCATAAAAGATGCAGTCCGGTTTTTTCCGGAGTATGTCGCTGAAAGGATTGTTCAACCTGTTCGCCGCCGCGATGCGCAGCTTTTTCAGCACCCGCGGCAGGAAAGGCGTACCCGGCCGGATATACCCGCGCCTGTACAGCATTACCGCTTTATTGTCCAGCAGCCGCTGCGTTTTAGGATGAACGCTGCCGGTATCGAGCGCGGAAATAAATACTTCATGCCCTTCTTTCAACGCATGGTGCGCCATGGCGGCCCAAAGCTCCTCGCTCCCGCCCCAGGGCTCCCTGATGATCGAAATAATGGCAATTCTCATTCCGCTGTTTTTTCACATAAAAATACGTTGTTGAGGTAAAGGTCTTTTCTTACGGGCAGCAGCCGGCTGAGGAACCTCGCGTACAGGTTCATGGAAGCGTACGCCAGCAGGCGCAGCGCGGAACGCAGCACCGGTATTTTCCGCACGAAAGGCATGAGGTGCAGGTGCACGTACATCAGGCGCAGCTGCATGATGGCTTCCACATGATTGCCCGTTTTATCCACC
>CBINIO010000566.1:0-3013 GCA_966250725.1 uncultured Chitinophaga sp. | reverse complement strand
TCAAAAGGCTGGCAGACGCTGGAAATCCCCGGCGTTTCGCTGAAAAAAGGCGTGCAGGCGCTGCGGATACGGGCTGTGGAAGGCGGTTACCAGCTGCGTGAGATCCGGTTTGAATAACATTTTTATATGACCTTCCGGCGCCGGGGCGGACCACCGTTCCGGCGCTTCGATTTCCGCCTCATAAAACATTTTGTTCCACATAAATTATGAAGTAATAAAAATATAATATATATTAGTGATGAAAATGCCCGTTTAGCACCCGGATATGCCCGCACAACCTGTCATAAAGCGGTTTGAAACCTGTTGCGTAGCCTGTGACACCTGGATCATAGCCTACCGCTCGTCTGCCTTCCCGCAGCCGTATTACCTCGTATGGTATACCGGCAACGCGACTGGAGACAGGCTGCTGATGTTCAGGAACACCGGCATGTTCGCCACCGCCAGCCTGGCCGGGCTGCCCGCCGAAGCGGAAGCGCGGCTTGCTTCCCTTCAGCATACGGACAATATCGCGCGCTGGCTGCAGCAGGTGAACGGGCTGCAACCCAAAGTGAGCAATGTGTACGATATGGATTATATCGCCAACGCATTGCGGCGGAAAAAACTCAGCCTGAAAGTAATGGACGCGCTGTCCAATTTTATCGACCTGTTTGGCGACTACGCCAATTCCCTCCATTCTACCGACCATTTGCAGGCGTTCCGCGAACACCCCGTGATAGAGGCTTTTATCGCGCATTATTACCAGTATATTTTCTGGCCCCGGATGCAGCATGGCGAAAAATTCAGGGATGCGGAAAGACCCGAGCTGGCGGTAGACCACCGCGCGCTGCTGGATGTGTTCCAGGAAATGAGAGGATATTTTGAAGCGGACATCAGCGTAATGACCCCCACCGTACACTAATTCCTAAACCTGTATAACACATGGAAAATTCCAATCTTTTTGATTTGAGCATCGACGCGAGCGCGTCATCGTATTTATCTGAAACTGCCCGGTGGGGCCGGTTCCTGGCGATCGTAGGTTTCATAGGCTGCGGCTTTATGATCCTGATGGGACTGTTGATGAGTTTTCTGCCGATGACGCCGGGGAGCGGGTTCGTTACCCGCACAGGCGAGTATACTTCCACCGCAGGGGGCGCACGGGTGCTAATGATGATCATTTATATCGTCTTCGGTATTATTTCCATCTTCCCGTATCTCTATCTGCACAGATTTTCGACAAAGGTGAAGCTGGCGATGCAAACTTCCGAGCAGGAAGTGCTGGCATCGGCATTCGCCAACCTGAAATCGCTGTTCAAATTCTATGGCGTGCTGACCATCATCATGCTGGGATTTTTGGCGCTGGGTATCGTGATCGCTATTATCGGCGCTGTGGTGGCGATTGGCGCGGCGGGATGAGTGCCACCTCCATTTCCAGCCGGAAGCTCACCGCCAGCGTAAGTTTGCGCATGGCGATCGCCAGCTGGTTCTCCACCGTTTTTGCGGAGAGCTGCATTACGGCGGCCACTTCCTTATAACGCAGTCCGTATTGTTTGACGAGTATGAACACTTCGCGGCATTTCGGGGGAAGCTCGCGGATGGCTTCTTCCAGCCGCGTCATCATTTCGGTGGTGATCATCAGCTGCTCGGGATCGGGCATGAGCTGCACTTCATATTCCGTGCTTTCTTCCAGGGGCACGTTCCTGTTCTTGCGGCGCATAAAATCCACCGCGCGGTTGCGCGCGGCCACAAAAAGGAACACCTGCGGGTTGCGTACTTCGCGCAGCGATTCCCTCTTCTGCCAGCAATGTATAAAAACGTCGTGCGTAATTTCTTCGGCAACTTCCTTATCTCTGAGTAGCGTGGACGTGTACCGGAACAATATAACGAAGAAATGATCGTAGAACCGCCGGAAAGCAATTTGATCTCCTTCTTCCGTCATTTTCCTGAACAAGGATGCAGTATCTGTCATACCGGCTGCAATTTATCATACATACATTACGCTAAAGTTAACAAAAACCCCATACAAAAAAATATTCCTCCTGTTTTGGGGGATTTTTTATGCGGCGCTCGTCCTCTCTCCAGTAAATGGACCTTTTCTGATGAACGAACAGCCTGAACGATTATACATCCTGATGGCCCGGAAAGCCGCCGGGGAAATTTCCCCGAAGGAGCTGAAAGAGCTGGAAGCCTTGCTGACGCAGGATCCTGGCTTGCAATACACGTTCGATATCAGCTCGGAACTGTCGCCGCTGCCCCGGCCTGACGATCCCGCCACGGCGGACGAGCTGGCGCGCAAACAGCGCGGTCTTCGCAGGCTGGACGAATTGCTGGCGCCGGACAACGCCCTGCAAACGCCCGCCCGGCGCACCTTCCGCCTGCCCGTGTGGGCGGTGGCGGCATCCGCCGTGCTGCTGGCCGGCATCGGCCTGCTCCTGGCAAAGCGCGACATCCGGCAGACCTCCGCCGGGCTGGTGGAAACCGCCCGCGGCAACGCGAAGACCGAAGTGCGCCTGCCGGACGGCACCGTGGTAACGCTCAACGCCGGCAGCCGCCTGCGCTATGATTCCGCGGCGCTGGTGGCCGGGAACAGGGAAGTGAGCCTGGAAGGGGAAGGTTTTTTTAACGTAAAGGCCGACGCGGAACATCCCTTTCTTATTAAAACGGGAAAGGTGAACATCCGCGTGCTGGGCACCACTTTCAACCTGAAAGCCTACCCCGGCGACAAACAGGTGGAAACGTACCTGTACTCCGGCAAAGTGGAGGTGACCTATAAACACCACGACAAAAACAAAGCCGTGGTGCTGCGCCCGAAAGAAAAGCTGGTGATCAACCTGCCCGCGCTGGAGCAGCTGCCGCCGGCCGCCGCAAAAGCGCCGCTGCAGGACATTGCGGCGGAGCTGGTAAGCCCAAAGGCGGACGACCTGCCGGTGGATTCCGTGGGGGCCCCCGGATGGATGCAGGGCCGGCTGGACTTCGAGAACGTTACCTTCGAACAGCTCGCCAACGACCTGGAACGGCGTTATGATATAAAGATCAA
>CBINIO010000565.1:0-3038 GCA_966250725.1 uncultured Chitinophaga sp. | reverse complement strand
GTTGGCGCGCAGCAGCTGCAGCGCCTGGTATGGATAGCTGTCGTGCAAAGGCACGCCCTCGCCGATCGTATAGGAATCGCCGAGGGCCAGCCATGTTTTTGCAGGTTGGTTGGTCATGGTCATTTATCAAAAAGTTTTCAATACTTCGTAAAAACGGTGCACATCGCTGTAGGAACAATACATCGGCGCGGGCGCAAGCCTTATCACGCCGGGCTCGCGGTAATCGCAGATGATGCCGTTCTCCATCATGCGCGTCTGTACGGCCTTGCCGTTCTGCGGAAAATACAACGAAAGCTGGGCGCCGCGCTGCTGCGGGTCTTTCGGGGTGATCACTTCACAAGGCAATTGCGTTTGCCCCAGCAGGTATTCGAGATAGGCGGTGAGACGGATGCTTTTTTCGCGCAGCCTGCCGATGCCCGCTTCGCGGAACAGCTCCAGCGATGCCTTGAGCGCGGCCATGTTGAATACCTGCGCCGTGCTGATCTGCCAGCCGGCGGCGCCGTTGCGGGGAATAAAACCTTTCTCCATTTTAAAACGGGTCTTTTCATCATTGCCCCACCAGCCGCCAAGACGAGGGAACTGCGGATCGTTGCCAAAACGTTCGTGCACGTAAAGACCGCCCACGGCGCCTGGGCCGCCGTTCAGGTATTTGTAGGAGCACCATACCGCGAAATCCACGTCCCACTTGTGCAGTTCCAGCGGGATGTTCCCGGCCACATGCGCCAAATCCCAGCCGGCGTAGGCGCCTGCTTCATGTGCGGCGGCGGTGATGGCGGGCATATCGTAAAACTGTCCGGTGTAATAGTTGATGCCGCCCATCAGCACCACGGCTAACGAATCGCGGTGCTGGTGAATGAGGGAAAGAATATCTTCCGTATGCAGCAGTTTCTCGCCTTCGCGCGGCTGCACTTCGATGATGGCGTCGTCAGGATCAAAGCCGTGCAGCCTCACCAGCGTTTCCAGCGCATACTGATCGGAAGGGAATGCGCCCGCCTCCATCAGGATGCGGTAACGTTGTTTGCCGGGCCGGTAAAAGCTTTGCAGCGCGAGGTGCAGGTTCACGGTCAGTGTATTCATCACCGTTACTTCGTCTTCGCTGCAGCCCATCATGCCCGATAAGGTTTCGCTGAAATTATACTGGTAATACAGCCAGGGGTTGCGCGCGTGGAAATATCCTTCCACGGCCATGTTCTGCCAGTCTTCCAGCTCCTGCATGATAGCGCCGGCAACGGTGCGCGCCTGCAGGCCGAGGGAGTTGCCGCAGAAATAGATCGTGTCTTTGCCCTGGTGTTGCGGAAAATGGAAACGGGATTTGAATCCATTCAATAGGTCGGTCGCATCCTGGCTTTGCGCAAAGGATGCAGTAGTCTCAAAAGCAGTGTTCATAACGGCAATATACTATTACGGCCGTTCTGTAACAAAAAAACGGCCCGGGGGACATGCAGAATATTGCTCCCGCCGGGCCGGTATGCTGGTCACTTGAAAACTTTAATCTTTCAGCCCCAGGTATGCCTTCACTGCCTTGTAATCCTTCCAGTCGACGGATTGCCGCGCCGCGGTGCCGCCGGGTATGAGAATGTAACGGAACTGGAATATTTTACCGCCGGCATCAGTATCCACGTAAGTGCTGAGATTATGGGTAGCGTACAGCTCTATTCCGTCCAGGGTGAAAACGGTGCTGCAGCTAAGACCGAAGTAAACGTCGAACAATGGCAGCGGGTCTACCACCGGGTTGTCTGTTGTACCCCAGTTAAGATACACTTTCACATCACCGGTGTTGAGTATCTCTTTGGTAAGCTTCGGCGCGGGGATCGTGGCGTAAAATCCAAGCGTATCCCCGGCTTCGGTCGTATCCACGGTAAAAGCCACATCCAGCCAGTCGGAATAGATCACGTTTGCGGTGCCGGGATCGCCTTTGCTGCCTGCGGGGCCGGCAGGACCAGCAGGACCGGCGGGTCCGTCAGCGCCGGCGGGTCCGGCAGGGCCGTCTTTGGAGCAAGACACTGCAATAACAGCTACGAACAGCATCAGAACGTATACTAAACGGGGCGTTATCCTTTTCATAACAAGTTGATTTTAGTTATTAAAAATTGGTATTTCGCATAAAAGGTTTGTCTTAATATTCCCAGGTGATCCAGGCTTTGGCGTCGCGTGCGCTCACCATATCGTAAGAGCGCGCGCTGGTTTGCACCAGGTAGTAGCCCAATTCGTCCTCCATCTGGATGGCGGTGTTCTGGAACGGCGCCTGCGCCGCGGGGGGCACGTCGCCCAATATGCCCAGCCAGGTGAAGATCACGCGGCCGTTGGCGGTAAACTCCGGCGGTTCGAAAGCCGCGCCGTACATGATGGTGGGCGCGCCGTTGAGGTTATGCACCCAGCCCGCGAGATCGTATACCACCCCGCCGCCCGTTTCGCCATAGCGCGGCCAGAATATCATAAAACGGAAATTGGGAATGCCGTGCAATTTGAACGCATCGTCCACGCCGTTTACATGAAACCCGTTCAGCGTGGCCCAGTAACTGTCCTGCTGCGCCATGTACAGCCACCAGCGCTGCGGCGCCTCGAGGTCGTTCACTACCGGCGCCGTGGCGCCCGCGATCGTGGAAGCCGTGGCCCCGTTCACTTTCAGCGTGAAGGAAGAAGTGCCGGCATTCCAGTTAAGGTCGGAGAACGAGGTGATGGTGCTGCTGCCGTTCGTCAGCGGCGTGGTGAGCTGTATGCCGGTGCTGTTCACGATGTAGCCCGTCGTATGCTGCTGCGCCGCTCCCGTGCCGTCCGCCCAGGTAAAGGTCACCGTTCTTTCGGCCATGTTCACCTGTATCTCGTATTCTTCGCCGGCGTAGCTGAGCCGTTTGAAATAATTGAGGATGCGCGCGCCAAGGTCTTCAAACAGCAGCACATTTTTCCAATGCCCGTTCGTCCAGGTCTCGAGGTCTTGCTGCGTGGCCTTTTTCAGCACCATCTTGCTGCCTTTGAAACGGCCGGTCAGTTTGATGCTGTCCGCCGCCAGCGAGTCCAGCGAAAACTCGAAATCGGAT
>CBINIO010000564.1:0-3050 GCA_966250725.1 uncultured Chitinophaga sp. | reverse complement strand
CACCACATTGTAGGAAAGGCCGAAAGCGATCGGGACCGTGGTGCCTTTGGGCACGGAAGGGTCGAAGTTGCTGACGTCGAACAATTGTTTCTGGAGAATAGGGTTATGCTGGAAAGAGCCGTTGCCTGACACCTGCGGCAGCGCGAGCCCCGCAACTTCCTTGTTCACGGCGAGCTGCTTCAGTTCGTCCAGCCGCTTGTCGCGTACTGAAAATTGGTGCGTCATGGCATATGCAACAGCCTCTTCGGCTGAAAATCGCATGGTTTCCTGCGGCGGCGGCGCCTGCTGTGCCCTGGCGGATGTGAAAAATTGCGTCATCAGTCCGGCGAAGGCGATGAGCTTCCATTTAAAGTGCATAAGTGTTGTTATTTATTCGGGTAATCTTTGGACTTATATTTTTCGATCTTCTGATATCCTTTCTGGGAGGCCACGCCGAAGAGGAAATGTTCCAGCAGCACGCGCTGCACCTTCGACATATCATAACCGTTCATCGGGAACAGTTCCGGCTGGAAGCAGAACATGGCGGAGGCGGTACGGAAATGGCTGAGGATGTCGAGATCGATATCCGGCCGGTACAGCCCTTCCCTGATGCCGCGTTCGAGGTTTTCGCGGACGGTTTGCATCAGGAATACGTTCTTGTGCTCCTCGAACAGCTGGAACGCTTTGGCATGGAACTTCTGCAGGTCCATCATCACCACCGGGTTCATATTCCGTAGCTTCTCCTCCAGCATCTTCATCACGAGGAACAGCTCTTCCACGGCATCCTTGCTGGTGTTGCGGCTTTCGATGCACTGGTCCTGCATGAGCTTGAGATGGCGGCTGATCACGTTCACAACCAGGTCGCTTTTATCGGCAAAATGGGCATAGAGGGTCTTTTTGGAGATCCCCATCTTGATGGCGATATCGTCCATGGTAATGGACCTGGTGCCGTATTGCCGGAACAGGTTGAACGCCGTATCTAAAATTCGCGCTTGTACTTCCATACACGCGCAAAACTATGGAAACTATTTAAACCACAAAAGTTTCCATGCAATTTTTTCCAACTTTATGACGAACGGGATTGGTCAGCCGCGGACGCGATTGGGCATACTGGCGTGGGAATGTGCTCTTTAAATACAGTACCTTTGCCCTTTCAATACCATATCACATGTCTCCAAAATTAAAGCTCAGGGTACTGGCTTCCCGCCTTTTGCGCTATTTTTTCCAGGGATTGCTGATTCTGGCGCCCATCGGGATCACCGCTTTCACGCTTTACTGGGGCTTTGTTACCATCGACAACCTGTTGCCGAAGGACGTGGTGCCGGTGGACCATCCGCTGAATTTCCTGCGTTACAAGGGCGTCGGTTTTGTGATCGTGCTGGTGCTGGTGGTGCTGGTCGGCTACCTGAGCTCCTCGTTTATCGTGGGGCGGCTGATCGACATGTTCGACCGTATACTGGAACGCACGCCTTTTATTAAATATATTTATTCATCTGTAAAAGATGTTTTTGACGCATTTGTGGGGGAGAAGAAAAAGTTCGACCACCCGGTGCTGGTGAATGTGTACGGGGAAGACGTGTGGGAAATGGGCTTTATTACGCAGGAAGACGTGCGGGCTTTGGGGCTGGAAGGGTACCTGGCGGTGTATGTGCCGCATGCCTACGCTATAACGGGCAAGGTATTTATGGTACGGCGGGAAAAAGTGCGGCCGCTGACGAACGTTTCGGCGGGCGAAGCGATGAAATTCGTCGTCTCGGGCGGGGTGACGAACATTACCGAGCTGCCGGCGGTGGTGGCGGAGGATAAGACGGCGCGATAGGCGCGAAGTGCGGATAAGGCGGGGCGTTAGTCGCGTTGATTTCCAGGGTAATAAACAGCCGTAGACCAGTATTGCAAAATTCGTTTTTCATTCATTTTCCGGGGATATTAACGGTTTCACATGAGACCTTATCAGCGTGAAAATCCTGCGGTCAGTTTTTTTCCGGCGATCTTGCAGGTACACCAAAAATTCGTGAGATGTTACCATTGTTGCGGCTGGCGTGGGCGCTGGCTTTATTGCTAACCCTCCCTTCCACTGTCAAAGCCTGGGGCTTCTTCGCCCACGAACGGATCAACCGGCTGGCGGTATTTTCGCTTCCGCCGGAGATGCTGGCGCTCTTCAAGCCCCACCTGGAATACCTCGTAACACAGGCCACGGCGCCGGATAAACGCCGGTACCTGCTGCCCGCCGAAGGACCAAGACACTATATAGATATAGACCGTTACGGCGCTCCGCCTTACAATGAACTGCCACGCGGCTGGCGGGAGGCCGTGGCGAAATTTACGGCGGACAGCCTCCAGCGCAACGGCGTGCTCCCCTGGCACCTGGAGCGGATGATGTACCGGCTGACGCGCGATTTTATGGAAGGCAATACCGCGGCCATCCTGAAAACCGCGGCGGAGCTCGGGCATTATATCGGCGACGCCTATGTACCGCTGCACGCCTGCTCCAACCATAACGGGCAGTATTCGGGACAGTACGGCATTCACGGGCTTTGGGAGTCGCGCCTGCCGGAGCTGTTTGCGGACGGGCAGTTCGACTACTGGACCGGCAGGGCCGCGTACATTGCCTCGCCAAAGGAACATTTCTGGCAGGTAGTGCTGGAAAGCGCGCAGGCGGCGGACTCCGTACTACATATTGAAAAAACGCTGAGTATGCATTTCCCGCCGGATCAACGGTATGCGTACGAACCGAGGAAAGGATCGCTGGTGCGGAACTATTCCGCAGCTTACGCGGCCGCGTATCTCGGCCGGCTGAACGGTATGGTGGAAAGGCGTTTCCGCGGGGCGGTGCACAGCGTCGCCTCCTGCTGGTACACCGCCTGGGTGAACGCCGGTCAGCCTTCGCTTGCAAAGCCCGCCGGGCCGGGCTTCCGGGAAGAAGCGCAACGGGAGCTGCGCCGGCTGGACAGCCTCTGGATACACGGTAAAATAATTGGACGGCCCCATTAAGAAATAACAAAAGAAAGTTTATCTTTGGCCTTCTAATCTTTTTAACCTATTCCTACACTGACCAATCTTCCGGTTTCGCC
>CBINIO010000563.1:0-3055 GCA_966250725.1 uncultured Chitinophaga sp. | reverse complement strand
GAATTTGATGCCGAATTTCTCCATCGGCACGATCATGCCTTTGCCTTCCACGTTCACCATCCTCGGCCGTTCGCCGCGCACGCCGAACATTATGGGCACGGAAGGACCGTAAATATCGGCGTCCATCAGGCCTACCTTTGCGCCGTCCTGCGACAGCGCGAGGGCCAGGTTGGCCGCTACGGTGGATTTGCCTACGCCGCCTTTGCCGGAGGCCACCATGATGATATTTTTAACGTTCGGCAGCAGCGATTTGCCGTCCTTACGGTTGGTGCTAACGTTAGCTGTCATTTTTACCTCTACTTCCGCATCCTTGCTCACGAGGTGAACGATCGCGTTCACGCAGGCGTTCCTGATCATTTCTTTCAGCGGACAGGCCGGAGTGGTCAGCACGACCGTGAATTTTACCTTATTGCCGTCGATCTCAATGTCCTTCACCATGTTGAGCGTCACCAAATCCTTGCCCAGATCGGGTTCTTCCACATTAGACAGTGCCTCGAGGACCTTTTCTTTTGTGATCATAAATTGATGTTAAAATTGTTTCCGATCTGCAAAGTTAACCTAAATTGATGTTTAATTTGTTGGTTTTATATTCGTGTTTCCGGGAGGAACCATCTATCTTAGTATCTGCATGCGTAAGAAATTTATCATACTATTTTCCCTGCTGTTCCTGCCGTTTTTGCTCCGGGCTCAACTGAAAGCATTCAAAGACAGCATTATACAAATTTCAGGTATTACCATGACCGCGGACAGTCTCCGCGCTATCCCCGCCGTAAGCATCCTTGTGAAAGGGCAGAACCGCGGCACCATTTCCAACAGCCAGGGCGTGTTCTCCATCGTCGCCTTCAAAGGCGATACCCTTACGTTCAGCGCCATCGGCTTCCGCAAAAAAGATTACAAGATACCGCTGGAGCTGGCCGGCAACAGCTACTCCCTCATCCAGCTGATGACGGAAGATACCATGTACCTCGCCGAAACGGTCATCCATCCTTATCCTTCGCGCCGCGAATTTGAAAAGCTGTTCGTCAGCATGGACATTCCGAACGACATGTACGAAATCGCCCGCAAAAACAACGAAAAGGCGAAACTCCGCGCCATGGCCAGTTCCATACCCATCGACGGCGGCGGCGCCTACAACGTGTTTATGCAGAAACAGCAGCAATCCCTTTATTACGCCGGGCAAACCCCGCCGCAAAACATCTTCAATCCCATTGCCTGGGCGCAGTTCATACAAGCCTGGAAGCGCGGCGACTTCAAGCGCAAAGATTAAAGCTTACAGATACGGTCTTGTTGGCTGCCGCATGCGGCATGGAATGTCTTTTTCCTTAAATTGCCGTTCATTGACCAATCACCAAAATAATTCTTCTATGCAGAAAGTAGCAGTGATCGGCGCCGGCACCATGGGTAACGGTATCGCTCACGTATTCGCCCAGCACGGTTTTTCGGTACATCTTGTAGACGTGTCGCAGCAGGCGCTGGACAAGGCGTTGGATACCATCATCCGCAACCTCAACCGCCAGCTGTCAAAAGAGACCATCACGGAAGCGGATAAGCAGCAGACCATTTCCAACCTTCATACTTTTACCAGCCTCGCCGCAGGCGTGCAGAACGTGGACCTGGTGGTGGAAGCCGCCACGGAGAACGCGGAGCTGAAGCTGAAAATATTCCGCGAGCTGGACGAGCATACCGGACCGGACGTGATACTCGCCAGCAATACCTCTTCCATCTCCATCACCAAAATCGCCGCGGCCACAAAAAAGCCGGGCAAGGTGATCGGCATGCACTTTATGAATCCCGTACCGGTGATGAAGCTCGTGGAGATCATCAACGGTTACGCAACGGAAAAAAGCATAACGGAATACATTACGGCGCTGTCGGTGAAACTGGGAAAAACGCCGAGCGTGGCGAACGATTACCCGGGTTTTATCGCGAACCGCATCCTGATGCCGATGATCAACGAAGCGGTGTACGCCTTGTACGAAGGCGTGGGCGGCGTGGAAGAGATCGATACGGTGATGAAGCTGGGAATGGCGCATCCCATGGGGCCTTTGCAGCTGGCGGACTTTATCGGGCTGGACGTTTGTCTGTCCATCCTGAACGTGCTGTACGAAGGCTTCGGCAATCAGAAATACGCGCCCTGCCCGCTGCTGGTGAACATGGTGACGGCCGGATATCTCGGTGTTAAAAGCGGTGAAGGGTTTTACAAGTATACCGCGGGAAGTAAAGACCTGGTGGTCAGCGAAAGGTTCGAATAAGAACTGAGCATTTCAGATGAAACGAACGGTCAAACGCACGGCGGCATTATGCCTGCCGGACGTTACCCCGCATACTTTTCCCGGTACTCCTTCGGCGAAAGACCCACTATCTTCCTGAACAGCTGGCGGAAAGCCTTCGCATCTTCATAACCGGCCTGTATCATCACGCCGGTGATGTTTTCCTGTTTCTGTTCGAGCATTCGTTTCGCCGCTTCAATGCGCAGCCGCTGCAAATATTCGATGGGCGTTACGCCGGTGGCGATCTTGAAGCGCCTGATAAAATTCCGGCGGCTCACGGGCAGGCCGCGTATCACTTCTTCTACAGTTAACCTGTCGCGGAAACGGTCTTCCATCCTTTGCTGCGCTTCGCATACCAGCTCGTCCTGGTGCTCGCGCGAAGGCGACCAGTTCGCAAAATACGATTGCTGCGCGCGGTCCATATCGATGGCGAAAACTTTCGCGGTATGGATCGCCGTTTTGCGGTTGCAGTATTTTTCGAGGATGTGCAGCAGCAGGTGAAAAGTGGACGTGGCGCCGCCGCTGGTATAAATGCCGTTGTCGTCGGTCACCACCACATCGGGGTCCACGATCACGTCGGGATATGCGCGGGCAAGTTCTTTCACGGCCGCGACGTGCGACGTGGCCCTTTTGTTCCTGAGCAGGCCGGTGGCGGCAAGCAGGAACGCGCCGGTGCAAAAGCTGGCCACTTCGGCGCCCTTTTCGGCCTGGCGGCGTATCCAGGAAATAAAACCGGCGTTCTCCAGCACAAACGCGGGAATGTCGCCGCTTACGAAAGCGGGTAT
>CBINIO010000562.1:0-3058 GCA_966250725.1 uncultured Chitinophaga sp. | reverse complement strand
CCCATGCATACCAATGTCATCAAAGCCTCCAACGTTTGCGACGAGGTGTACGAGCATCTCAAAAACGTGAACCTGCGTTATCTCCGTTCCGTTTACCTCATCTTCGACCAGTTCGAGGAGCTGCTCATCATGGGCAGCGATGCGGAAAAACAAACGTTCATGCGCATCGTGGACCGCGTGCTGTCCGACCCCGAGCTGCAATTCTGCAGCATGCTGTTCATCATGCGCGAAGAATTTTTTGCCGGGCTCAGCGAGTTTGAAAAAGAAATACCCGACTTCTGCGACCGCCGCCTGCGCATCGAGCCGATGAACGCGCGGAACGTGGAAGAGGTGATCGTCAAAAGCTGCCGGGAGTTCGGCATACAGCTGCAGGAAGGGGCGGACAACGCGAAGCAGATCATCAGCGTGCTGATCGAAAAGGGCGTGGTGAGCCTTCCCTACCTGCAAATTTACCTCGACCAGCTGTGGCGCGCCGTGTATATGATCACGCCGGTAAAGACCACCGCGCCGGGAAAAAATTATCCCGCCCTTACTTTCAACAACGCCATCATCAAACGTTTTGGCGGCATGCAGGAAGTGCTGGAACGGTTCATCCGCGAACGCATCACCGTGATACAGGACCAGCTGGAGAGCGAATTTCCCGGCATCCCGGAAGACTTTGTGAGCAACGTGCTGGACGCGTTCGTAACGCCGGAGGGCACCAAAAGGCCGCTGGCTTATGTACGCATCAACGACGGCGTATGGTTCACCGGGCAGGTGCCGCCTTACCTGCAAAAACGCGCGGGCAACATCATGATCCGCTGCCTGAACGAGATGGAGAAAAACAAAATACTCCGCACCGAAGGTCTTACCTACGAGCTGGCGCATGACGTGCTGGCGGGGCTGATCGACAAACGGCGCACCGAAGAGCAGCGCAGGGCGGGCTTTACGGACCAGCAGATCCGCAGCCGCTACACCGGTTACCAGAAAAGCATCAGCGAGCTGCTTTCCAATAAAGAGATCGAATCGTACCGGCCTTATATCGAACAGCTCAACCTGCCGCCGGAAATAATCGCGTTTTATGAGGCCAGCGTAAAACAGCGGGATATGATCGCGCAGCAGCGCGCGGCCGAAGCGCAGAAGCTGCAAAAGATGAAAGAACGCCAGCGCCGCTGGAAATGGGGCTGGATACTCGGCGGCATCCTGCTGGTGGCTTCCACGGCCTTGTATTTTTATTCGCAGATGCTGCGGAAGGAATACAACCGCAATGAAAGCCTGGTGTTCATGGGATATGAAATGAAAGACCTCGATCCCGTGGAAGCGCTCAACCTGTTTGAGCCCATCAAGGAAAAAGTGTACGGTGAGGACACGAACAAGGTGAACCAGAAGCTGCTGGAGTTCATGCAGACGCAGCACATCCAGCAAAAGTTCAGCCGCTTCACCGCCTATCTGCCCGTATCCCTGATAGAGCCCGGCCGGATCGACATTTCGGCGGACGGCAATTTTATCGTGCTGGATACTACCGGCGAAAACGTGCGTTCCAAGCTCCGCGACTATGTCATCCTTGATCAGAACGGGCGCAAGATCGGCGAATACGGCGCCATCAGCTATGTTTATTTCACCAATAAAAACAACATCCTGCTGCTGTGCCGTAAAGGGGTGGAAGAGCAGGACAGGAAACGGACCTCCGTCGGGAAATACCGGCAGCAGCAATATACCAAACGGAATTACGATACGCCGCCCGACGACGGCAAATACCAGCCCGAATCGCCGCTGCCCACGGAATTTATCCTGTTCGACTGCATCGCGAAAAAAGGCGAAGTCATCCGGCTGGGCGGGCCCAGGCGGTACCTGCACTCGGCGGACGATGTGGAGGAAGGGCCGTTCACGGAATTTGATTCGTACCGCGTGCGTTTTACCGACAACGGCAACCTGGTCGTTCCCTACATGGAAATGAACGGCGAAGGTTATCTCGAAGACCGGCTGGAGCTGCTGGACGCGCACGGCCGGCTTCTCCGCGAAATGCCCTCCGATGTAACGGTGACCACTACCCGCGACGCATCGCGGATACTTACGCTGGCCGAGCCGGAAGCCGGTGCGAACTTTATGGACGTGTACAACCGCAACGGATCGTTGCTGCATCACATCTACAACGTGAACTACGGCGATTTTACGGAAGACGGTTCGCTGATATGGGGAGCGGGCAGAAGGGCGAACGTGCTGGCGGGGCATGACACGCTGCGTTTCGCCTGCGCGGAGCCGCATTATTACACCTATGTGTACGGCAGCCTCACGAAGAAAAAGCTGCTGGCGCGCATGACCCTGCGGCCTTCCTTTGAATCGGTGATAGAGCTGATAGATATGCGCAGCAACGCCCGGCAGCGTTTCCCCGAGCTGCTGGTGGCGGTCAATTTTGAGAAGAACGTGTTCATCACCCGCAACAAAGCGCCCGATTACACACCGATAGGCCCGCTGGATACGCTGACGGCCGTGTACTATAAAAAATCGTTTTTGCCCTGGTACAAAGGCAGGAGCGCCGACCTTTTACAGCCGCCCGATACATTGTGGCGTCACGATCTCGGCGGCCGCCTCTCCGCTCCCGCTTATACGCACCCCGACGGGTTCGCCGCGCTGCAGTACAACCGGGTGAAGGACGAGCTGGTATTGCTGACGAACCAGAACAAGCTCATCATCCTCGATAAGGACTTCAAAGAAAAAACGGCGATGCAGCTCACCGCCAACGACCGCTTCGGCCTGTCCGACAACGGGGAGGTGCTGTATTATGTGCGGGACCGCTGGCTGAGCGTGTTCCCGAACGACCTGCAGCTGCATGTGTTCGACGCGTCGCGCGTGTGGCCGCAGCTGGAGCGGCCGCCGCTGAAGATGGAGGTGAGCCGGCAGCGGCGGAGGGATCTGGGGTTGACGTTTAAGTGAGCATGCGCGTGGAGACAACGGAAAGGTACGCCGTAGCATCCCGGGTAACAGTTCAATATCTACAACCCGTTCTGCATCCTGTACAGCTCCTGCAATTTTGGCGGGGCGGCGTTGTACCAGGCGCTTTGCACGGCGCTTACCAGCA
>CBINIO010000561.1:0-3061 GCA_966250725.1 uncultured Chitinophaga sp. | reverse complement strand
GGCTTAACAATAACCGTATAATTTGAAATGATACTACATATCGTATTCGGGCCATCGTCCGCGGCCAACCTGAAAGCGGCCATGGAACTGGACCCGCAGCTGGAAGGAGAGATACTGAGCTTTGAGGACGACCTCGCGGTGGGCCCGCTTTTTATCCTCGACACGCCCGAAGGGCGCTCCGCCCGTAAAGAGTGGTGGAACACCGTGCAGGACGTGACGGCAGCCCCGACCGCAGAAGGGGAGGCCGAAGCGGCGCCGGCAGATCCCGTGCGTGAGCTGAAAGCCCGTCTCCGTGAAGAAGAAGAGCTGGAAGTATGGATCTGGGCCGGGCAGAACGCCACCGACGTTTGCGGGTATTACTGGCTCATCAGCCAGCTCGACCGCTTTTCGGGCCGCATCCACCTTATTTACCTCAACAACCTGCCTTTCCTCAACGAAAAGAACGGCGTGTTTTATCCCACGCATCTCAGCCAGATACTGCCGAAAGAATTCCTGAAAGCCAAAAAGCTGGCGCGGGAAGTATCGCTCGCGGAATTTGAGCTGGACGGCGACGAATGGCGCCGCCTGATGAACGAGAACGCGGGCATCCGCATACTGGAAGGGGGAAAGAAGCTGCGCGGCGAGCCCAGCGCGTTCTTCGACAAGGAATTGCTGCAGCAGTCTTCCAAAGACTTTCAGAAAGCGCATAAAGTGATCGGGCAGGTGGTCGGCAAGTTCAAATACCCGGTGATGGACCAGTTCCTCAACTGGCGGCTGAAAGAGCTGATCAGGGACGAAAAGCTGGAGCACAGGGGCGAGCTGAAAACGGCGCGCGATTACGAGATCAAATTACCGGGAAGCGGCGGCAGCGATGCCGCGCCGGCCGAAAATGCATAACATGTCAGCGATCATTATTACGCCGCTCGAGCTGAGGGGGGAAGACGAAAGAGGCCGGAACTTCGACTGGGACACGTTCAGAACGGGCACCTTCATCCTTTGTTACCGCAAGGCCGGTTCCAGCAGCGGCCAGCATTATCACCTCGGCAACAGCGAGTACAAAAATCCCGAGATCATGTACCTGCTGAGCGGAAAGGCTTACCTGCACTGGTGCCCGCTGGACGAGAACGAGCTGCGCACCGACCTGGTAACGGCGCCCGCGAAAGTGGAGATCCCCGTGCGCATCTGGCACGAACTGGAAGCCGTCGAAGATTGCTCCTTTATCGAGCTGAACACGCTCGACGATGTGAAGGTCGACTCCGTGCGGGTTTGGCGGGACGAATTTCTCGCGGGCAAACGGTAAACTTTAACTTTTTTACGGATAAGCATATGAGCAACAACAACGAAACACCGGACGAATCACTGCATGGCCTTGCGCACGTAGATGAGAAATACAAGGACTGGTTCCTGGATTACGCCTCCTACGTGATCCTGGAGCGTGCGGTGCCGGGCGTGGAAGACGGGCTGAAACCCGTGCAGCGCCGCATCCTGCACGCCATGAAGGAAATGGATGACGGGCGTTTCAACAAAGTGGCGAACGTGATCGGGCAAACCATGCAGTACCATCCGCATGGCGACGCGTCCATCAGCGATGCCATCGTGAACCTCGGCCAGAAAGACCTGCTCATCGAAACACAGGGTAACTGGGGCGACGTGCGCACCGGCGACGATGCCGCCGCCGCGCGTTATATCGAGGCCCGTCTTTCCAAATTCGCGCTCGAGGTTGCGTTCAACAACAAGACCACCGAATGGCAGCTGAGCTACGACGGGCGCAAGAACGAGCCGCTTTCCCTCCCGATGAAATTCCCGCTGCTGCTTGCGCAGGGCGCGGAAGGCATCGCCGTGGGCCTCAGCACCAAAATATTGCCGCACAACTTCTGCGAGCTGATCGAATCGTCCATAAAATACCTGCGCGGGAAAAAGTTCGAGCTGTACCCGGACTTCCTCACCGGCGGCATGATAGACGTGACCAATTACAACGACGGCCGCCGCGGAGGCAAAGTACGCGTGCGGGCGCATATCGAGGAGAAGGACAAAAAGACGCTGCTGGTGAAGGACGTGCCCTACGGCGTAACCACCACCAGCCTGATGGAATCCATCGTAAAAGCGAACGACAACGGCAAGATCAAGATCAAAAAGGTGGTGGACAATACCGCCAGGGACGTGGAGATAGAAGTGCAGCTGGCGCCCGGTATTTCGCCGGACATCACCATCGACGCGCTGTACGCCTTCACCGACTGCGAAGTGAGCATTTCGCCCAACGCCTGCGTGATCGTGAATGACAAACCCGTGTTCATGGGCGCGTCAGACCTGTTGAAATACGCCACCGACTTCACGAAGGAGCTGCTGCGCAAAGAGCTGGAGATCAGGCTGGCCGAGCTGGAAGAAAAATGGCATTATACTTCCCTCGAAAAAATATTCTTCGAAAAAGGCATTTACAAGGAGCTGGAGCAGAAACACAAGGATTGGGAAACCGTGCTCCAGGCCATCGACAAAGGTTTTGGCCCGTATAAAAAACAGCTGAAACGCGAGATACAGCGGGAAGACATTCTCAAGCTCACGGAAAAACCCGTGCGCCGCATTTACCGCCTCGATATCAACGAGCTTGCCGAACAGATCAAAGGCATCGAAGCCGATATCAAACAGGTGAAACACGATCTCGCCAATCTCACCGACTTCGCCGTAAGCTACTACGAAGGCCTGCTCAAAAAATACGGCAAAGGCCGCGAGCGAAAGACCGAGATCAAGCTGTTCGACACCATCCAGGTGCAGCAGGTGGCCATCGCCAATACCAAGCTTTACGTGAACCGCGCGGACGGCTTCATCGGCACCTCGCTCAAAAAAGACGAGTTCGTAGCCGACTGCTCCGACCTCGACAATATCATCGTGTTCCGCCGCGACGGCGTAATGCTCGTAACCAAGGTGGCCGACAAAACCTTCGTGGGGAAAGACATCATCCACGTGGACGTATTCCGCAAAGGCGACGAGCGCATGATCTACAACATGATCTACGTGGACGGCAAAACCGGCTACAGTCTTGCCAAACGCTTTAACGTAACCGGCGTTACCCGCGACAAGGAATATG
>CBINIO010000560.1:0-3072 GCA_966250725.1 uncultured Chitinophaga sp. | reverse complement strand
CCCCGGTGTGAGGATCACTTCCAGCTCGTCTTCCCCCAACACCACCTTATCCCCTTCCTCCAGGTAGCTTTTGGGCATCGGCGAAGGCTCCATAGGCAGGTTGTACATGGCCGCGCTTTGCGGCGCCCGGTCCAGCACCACCTGGTCTTTCTGATGCATTTCCAGCCCCGTACCGAACGTTTTTACGACCAGCGCGTTACTGAAGATGTGGTCCAGGTGGCAATGGGTGTTCAGCAGCCGGGCAACGGTCAACCCGTTTTCCCGTATAAACTGAAGAAATTCTTCCCGTTCATTTTGATAATAAAAGCCAGGGTCTATAATGATACACTGCTTTTGTTCGTTAATAAGTACGTAAGTGTTCTCCTCAAAGGGGTTCACCGTGAAATATCTGATTTCGAACATTGTTAGACCTTTTTTACTAATTTTAATTCGCAACACAATATTATCAATACTTTCCGTATGAACCGATTTATTACCAGGTCATTCATTTTTCTCCTTTTCCTATCGATTGGTACGTTTCACGTTCAGGCACAGACGAATACTGTAGAATTCGGTCAAAACAGGGTCCAGTTCAAAAACTTCAAATGGCGTTATTATACCACCCGGCATTTTAACACCTATTTCGCCCAAAGCGGTCTCGAGCTCGGAAAGTATGTAGCCCAGACGGCGGAAAGTGAATTGCCCCAGCTGGAGGAATTTATGGAATATACCTTCCGGCAGAAAGTAAATATTGTGGTGTACAACAGCTTCGGCGAATTTAAACAATCCAACATAGGCATCGGCATAGACTGGCAGAATACCGGCGGCGTCACCAAACTGGTGGGCAACAAGCTGCTCGTGTATTTCGACGGCGACCATGCCCACCTCCGCCGCCAGATCCGCGAGGGCATCGCCCGCGTGATGCTGGAAACCCTGCTTTTCGGGGAAGACATCGGGGAATTTGCCGGTAACGCCGTGCTCATCGATTTCCCCAACTGGTTCACCGACGGCTTTATCGCCTATGCCGCGGAAAACTGGAGCGCAACAAAGGACGACGAGCTGAAAGCCGCCATGGCTTCCGGCAAATACAATACGTTCAACCAGCTGTCTTTCGACAAGCCGCTGCTCGCCGGGCAGGCGTTCTGGTATTATGTGGAAAGCAAATACGGGAAAGACGCCGTTCCTTACCTCATGTACATCACCCGCATCAACCGCGGGCTTAAAAAAGGCTTCCAGCAGGTGCTGCACATGAAACCGAAGGACGCCATGAAAGACTTCATGATCTACACCCGTAAACGTTACCAGGAAGACAACCGCCGCCGCCGGCAGGTAACGCGCGGACGGAGCGTCGTGTCCAACGAAATAACCGGGAAAAAAGACTACTACCGCTACCAGGCCAACCCGAAAAACAGCATGTACGCGGTGGTGGAATATTCCAAAGGGCTTTACAAAGTAAAGATCAACCTCGGCTGGAGCACCACCAAAGTGCTGCTGAAAAGCGGGGTAAAACAGCCCGCGGCCAAGCTCGATCCCAACTATCCCCTGCTGGCCTGGAACCAGAAAGGCAACCGTCTCGCCATCGTGTACGAGCATGAAGGCAAAACGAAGCTGATGGTATACGACCTGATCACCAAGATCACCATCAAACAGGACCTGCCGCAGTTCGACCGCGTGATCGACATGAAATATTTCTTCGAGTTCGACAACTCGCTGCTGCTGTCCGCCGTGAAGAACGGGCATACCGACATTTTCACCTACAGCATCAGCAACGGCAAGACCGACCAGATCACCAACGATGTGTTCGACGACCTCGATCCTTCGTTCGTGGCCTTCCCAGGCAAAAGCGGCATCATCTACGCCTCCAACCGCCCCGGCCCGAAAGCCCGCAGCGCGGACACCGTGCTGCCGCATCACAATTACAACATCTTCCTCATCGATAACTGGAACAAATCCTCCGAAAAACAGATCTCCCAGCTGACGGACCTCAAATACGGCAACGCCCGCCTGCCCGTTCAGTACAACACCACGCACTTCACTTTTGTGAGCGACGCCAACGGCATCAATAACCGTTACGCCGGTTTCTTCAGAAGCGAAAAGGCCGGTGTGGACTCGCTGTTTTTTGTAGGCGCGGAAATCCTGCACAACCCCGATAAGGAAGAGCTGGATTCCGCCCTTGCCGAATATGGCTCCACCGCGCCGGATTCCGTGCAGGCCGTGGCGATCACCAACGATTCCACCTATGTGTTCCCCGTTACCAATTACCAGTACGGCATCAAGGAATCGCGCATCGCCGGCGACGAAGGCATGGTATCGGAAGTAGTGCAGGTGGGCGATTACAAACGCCTGTACAAGCTGAAGGTGGACACGAATACCCTGCGCAGGCGCAACGTGAGCGCGCGGCCCACCCGCTTCAGGGCGGCGCAGATGCACGAGGACAGCCTGAAGCTAGGCCTGCCCAGCGTTTACCAGAAAGATACCGCCGCGCAGCAACCCAACTTCTTCCAGAACGAGTTTGGCAACGAACCGCCCGATACCACCGTGCAGGAAGAGATGATCGCCACCGCGCCAAAAGAGCCGCCGGTGCTGAAAACCGCGAGGCTGAGCAATTACAAGCTCAAGTTCTCGTCCGATTACCTCGTGGCCCAGCTGGACAACTCGGTGCTGATGAACCGCTACCAGCCCTACATGGGACCCCCGAGCTCGCCCATCCGGCTGACGGACCCGGTGAACGGTCTCGTGCGCATCGGCATCAGCGACCTGATGGAAGACTACAAGTTCAGCGGCGCGTTCCGCATCCCGCTTGCGCTGGACGGTACCGAATACCTGTTCTCCTTTGCGTACCTCAAAAAACGTTTCGATTATAAATTCAGCTATTACCGCAAGGTGGACAAAGGCGAGGTAGGCTACCGCGACACGACCGGCGCCGAATATATTTACCCCGTCAAGAACAAGACGAACATCTACCAGGTGGAAGTGCGTTATCCCTTCGACGTGTTGCGCAGCTTCCGCATCTTCGCCGGCATCCGAACGGAATAGATTGTGGTGCTCGCCAACGACCAGATATCGCTGAACGAGCAGAACTATAAAGAAACC
>CBINIO010000559.1:0-3079 GCA_966250725.1 uncultured Chitinophaga sp. | reverse complement strand
ATGTGGAAGGCAAAGTGACCGGCTTCCGCATTCCCACGCTGGAGGAGGCCATCAAATGGGCGAAGGGAAAAACCGTGCTTATCCTCGACAAAAAGGACGTACCGTTTGAAATGACCGCCGCCATCATCAAAAAAAACCACGCGGAAGGCCATGTGATGGTGACCGTGCACACGGCCAAGGAAGCCAGATGGTACCACGACCGCAACCCGGAGATCGTGTTCGAAGCCTTTGTAAAAACGCAGAAGGCGCTTGAATCGTACGAAGCCGCCGGCATTCCCTGGACGCACATCATGGCTTACGTTGGACCGGACAACAAGCCGGAACTGGCGCCCCTGTACGCCAATCTCAACAAACGCGGCGTCATGTGCATGATCTCCACCGCGCCCACGTACGACAAGCTGCCCGATGCGGCGGAAAGGGCCGCGGCCTACCGCTCCATCATCGAAAAAGGCGCCAGCCTGATCGAAGCGGACCGGTCCATCGAGGCGGCGGACGCCATCGCCTCCATGATACCGGCCAAAAGCCCGAAAAAGCGGTTTTTCGGCAAACAAAAGCCCAGGTAACCTATGCCTTTAATCGTATATCCGGTATCGTTTACGAGACAAAACCATCCTTTCACGGAAAACCGGTAGGAAGTTTGCCCTCCCGGCATATCTTTGACCCGGTTTTTCATAGGATATGGTTAAAATTTTTGAGGGCGGTATTCTTACCGCCCTATCTTTTTTTATAAGCCCTTGTGTTTCAGCTGTCAATCCCCTCTTTGCTTTTAATAACTTACTAAAACCCATGCAGTATGGGTCTTTGAACAATTCCCCCCGTTTTTCATTATATTCATAAAAACCCTTTCACGTATGGCCGCCATCATCCCCGCCCTCACAGGGCTTATCGCCCTGCTTCATCTTTATTTCCTCTATCTCGAAATGTTCGCCTGGACCACGCGTGCGCCGAAGATATTCAAAACCATTCCCCCGGAGCTGTTCGGACCCACCAAAACGCTGGCCGCCAACCAGGGGCTGTACAACGGCTTTCTCGCCGCGGGCCTCGTGTGGAGCCTGCTGATCGGCGACCCCGCCTGGCAGAAGCATGTGGCCGTGTTTTTTCTTGTGTGCGTGGCTATTGCTGGTATTTACGGCGCGCTGACGGCCAGTAAAAAGATCTTCATGGTACAGGCGCTTCCCGCGCTGATCACGTTATTGCTGATCTGGCTGCTGTAGGTGGAAACGTTTGTATTTTTTCCGGAAGTACAACATGCTCAGCAGGGTGCCCGCCAGCCCGGCAATACCGGTGACGAATACCAGCTGCATATAAAACCCGAGCCAGTTGGCCTCCACCCTGAACACGGACTTGGCGAGCATGACGCCCACACTGCCGAGATAGCCGAATGAATCGGCGAGATAGATCAGGAAACCTACGTTGCCGGCAAAACGGAAAGCGGCGATGAACCGGTCGAACAAAATGCTGTTGAACGGGATGTACACCATGTACAACCCGAGACCGGTGAGCAGCATCCAGGTGAACATTTCCGTGTGCCCCCGCCCGTGCAGGAACGTAACGGCCAGCGCCAGCCCGAAACCCGCCAGCATGATCCATTGCGTGAGCATGAACGCGGTGAAATTATGCTGCAGCCAGATCATGGCGGCGATCACCACGAGTATCACCAGCGATATGATCGTCTCCGTTTTGGCGAACACGCCCGGCTCGAACACCGCGCCGGAATCGCGCCACATGTCCGCCATAAAGCTGTCGCGCACTTCGCGGAGGATGGTAACGAGAACGTATATGATCACCAGCAGCGAGAGGCCCGGCCAGAAGCGTTTCAGCAGCGACCGCCTTTCCACGCCCGTCATCGGCAGCCTGTCCATACGCTGCCGTTTGTCCGCCTCCGTGGGCGGGGGAATTCTTTCCAGCAGGAACACGAATATGAGCAGCGCCGGCATAAACACGCAGCCCACCACGAAAGGCATCTGGTATTCGGTAACGCCCCATGCGTTCATCACCCATTGCGCGGTGCTTTTCGCCAGCCCCGACGCAAAAATGAAGCTCACCGCCAGCGCCGCGCTGATCAGGTCGGTGGTGCGCCTTCCTTCCACATACGAAAACACCACGCCCCATAACATGCCCAGCGGGAAACCGTTCAGGAACAGGCACCAGAAATTATACGGCGGAGGCACCAGCGCGAACAGCAGCCACGCCAGCCAGGAAACGCCCGTCAGCGCGAATATCAGCCAGTGCCGGTTCACGCGCTTCATACCGGAAATGAAACGGATGCCGTAAAATTTGCTCAGCATATACCCCAATACCTGCGTAGCCACCAGCACCGTTTTATAATCCAGCCCGAAAAGCGTATGCCCCGCGAAAGCCCCTACGTTAAAGGCTTTGCGGAACGCGAAGATGGCGGTATAAGCGGAGAAGCTGGTAAAGGCGGCAAACAGGGCCACGCCTATTTCACGACGGGTAAAACGCATACTATGGAAGATACGTTGTTATATCCGGAATTAAAACAGCGCCGCCGGCGTAGTACCGTGCCCGGCAGACAATAACCGTTATCCCGGAAAAAAAAATTTGCGTAGTTAAATGACTACATGTATATTTGTAGTCAAATAGCTACATAATGAATTTAAGACGAGATGTATTCCAGGCCATCGCCGACCCTACGAGAAGGGCCATACTGTTGCTGGTGGCTTCACAATCCATGACCGCGGGTACGATAGCGTCTAATTTCGATACGGCCCGGCCGACCGTTTCAAAACACCTCCAGATACTTATGGAGTGCGAATTGCTAAAACAGGAGCAAAACGGCAGGGAGATTTATTACCACCTTAATCCAAAAAAAATGAAAGAGATCGCAGACTTTCTGGAACCATTCCGCAAACTGTGGGAAGACCGTTTCAACAAACTCGAATCCGTAATGAAAAAATTTAAAAACAAATAACGATGGAACAAAAAACAAAGATCGTCGCCAAAGAAGGCGAGCAGGAATTAACGATAATAAGGGAATTTGACCTGCCGGTGGAACTGCTCTTTAAGGCATACCAGGAACCCGAGCTGGTGGAGCAATGGATGGGAACGAAAGTTTTGA
>CBINIO010000558.1:0-3099 GCA_966250725.1 uncultured Chitinophaga sp. | reverse complement strand
AATTGGGTATTAAAAAAACTTTATGGCAAACACTGCTTTAGGCTTCCGCCTGGGCAGTGGTGTCAAATGATTTAACGGAAACGAAAGTTCTGTTCTCACGACCTTTCCTGAATTCCACAACACCATCTGTAAGAGCGTAGATGGTAAAATCTTTACCGATGCCTACGTTAGAACCTGCGTGATATACGGTGCCTCTCTGGCGGATAATGATATTACCGGCCACTGCTACCTGACCGCCGAAGATCTTCACACCAAGCCTTTTGCTTTGTGAGTCGCGGCCGTTCTTAACACTACCTTCACCTTTTTTATGTGCCATTGTATTGTTACTTTATAAACTTTTCAATATTAAATTAAGCGATTTCGTTGATCCGGATCCTGGTAAAATGGGTACGGTGACCTACTTTCTTCCTGAAACCTTTTCTGCGTTTCATCTTGAAAGCAATCACCTTGTCACCCTGAACATGGCTCAGGATCTCGGCCTTAATCACTGATTTTACATCAGTACCTACGGTAATCTTACCGTCGTTGTCGGTCAGCAAAACTTCTGCAAATTCTACTTTATCTCCAACATTACCAGCCAATTGATGTACAAAGATCTCCTGATCTTTCTGTACTTTGAATTGCTGACCTGCGATTTTTACAACTGCGAACATAGTATTCCAAAAATAATTTCCTGCAAAGGTATTATTTTGTTTTTTAATCAACAAAGATTTTATACATTTTTACAGGAACCGATACCCCGCTGGCAGGGCACCCTATTGAAAAATAGCTTTTTACATATCAAAGATACGGAGTTTTTACAATTTTAGTTTTTTTTAACAATTGTTTAGCAACCCCCGCCTGCCGCTATTTTACCCGCCGGGCCTGTTTTCCGTCCGCTAAAGCCCGTCTGTGGCCCGCTCCTGAAAACGGCCAAAGTTGTGCACAATTTTTATACATTTGTTTTTTACGTTGATCATTAAAAAATCGGGGCATGAAGTTTAAATCACTGCTGGCCAAACCATTTGCTTCCATTATTGCCGGCAAGGTGAAGAAGGAAATGCTGAGGGCGGTGGAAGATCAGGAGGTGATACTCCAGGATCTGCTTAAGACAGGCAAAAAAACAGAGTTCGGGAAAAACCATTCGTTCGACGGCATCAATACCTATGAAGACTTTAAAAAAGCCGTGCCCATCCGCGATTACGAGCAGTTCAGGCCGTATATCGACAAGATCAAGGAAGGAAAACACAACATCCTCTGGAAAGGCCAGCCTATTTATTTCGCCAAAACCTCCGGCACTACCAGCGGGGTTAAATATATTCCCATCACCAAAGAATCGGTTGACCATCACTTCAACACCTCGCGCAACGCGGTGTTCTGCAACGTGACGGAGCTCGGCGACGCCAGCGCTTTCGACGGCAAGCTCATCTTCCTCTCCGGCTCGCCCGAGCTGGAAAGGGTCGGCGGCATCCCCACCGGGCGCCTCAGCGGCATCGCCAACCACCAGATACCGCGGTACCTCCGCACGAACCAGCTGCCCAGCTATGAAACCAACTGTATCGAAGACTGGGAAACCAAGCTGGGCAAGATCGTGGACGAGACCATCGGGCAGGACATGCGCCTGATCAGCGGCATCCCGCCATGGATGCAGATGTACTTCGACCATCTCATCGCCCGCAGCGGGAAGCCGGTAGGGGAGCTGTTCCCCAACTTTAACCTGCTCGTGCACGGCGGCGTGAACTTTGAACCTTACAAAGCCAAGCTGTTCGATTCCATCGGCCGCAAAGTGCCCGCCATCGAGACTTTCCCGGCTTCGGAAGGGTTTTTTGCCTACCAGGACAGCCAGCAGCACGAAGGTTTGTTGTTGAACACCAACGCCGGCATTTTCTTTGAATTTGTGCCCGCCGCGGAAATATTCTCCGAAAACCCGACCCGCATTTCGCTCAAAGACGTGGAAGCCGGGGTGAACTATGCGCTGGTAGTAAGCACCAACGCGGGTTTGTGGGCGTACAACATCGGCGACACCGTCAAGTTCGTCAACCTGAACCCTTACCGCATCGTGGTGACCGGCCGCACCAAACATTTTATTTCCGCCTTTGGCGAGCACGTGATCGGCGAGGAAGTGGAGCAAAGCCTGATGGGCGTGGCGGACGGCAACAACGTACGGATCACGGAATTTACCGTGGCCCCGCGCATACAGGTGAACGGGGAGCTGCCCTACCACGAATGGTTCGTGGAATTCGAGGAAGTGCCCGGCAACCTGGAAGGGTTCGCCCTGGCCGTCGACCAGGTGCTACGCAAAAAGAACATTTATTATGACGACCTGTTAACCGGTAATATATTGCAGCCGCTGAAAATAAGGCCCGTCCGGAAAAACGGCTTTATCGACTATATGAAATCCATCGGCAAGCTCGGCGGCCAGAACAAGGTGCCGCGGCTGAGCAACGACCGCAAGATCGCGGAAGAGCTGGAAAAATACCTGCAAACGCGTTGAGGCAGCCCGATAATTCGCCGCTTCCTGTATACCGCAGCGAAGCAGGCCGCCGCACGCACTGTAGATAAAAACCTTTAAATTTAAGCACAGGAGATATTTTGTTTGATCATGAGTAAGAAACGTATCGGAATTTTCGGGTCCACCGGCTCCATCGGCCGCCAGGCCCTCGACGTAATCGCCGCCCACCCGGAGCGGTTCGAAGTGGAAGTGCTCACCGCGCAGCAGAACGCCGCCCTGCTCATCGAGCAGGCCGAAAAGTTCAAACCCAATGCGGTGGTAATAGGTGACGAATCGAAGTACGCCGAAGTAAAGGACGTGCTGTTCGACAAAGACATCAAAGTATTTGCCGGCGCCGCCGCCATGGTGGAAGTGGCCGCATGGGACAGCATCGACTTGATGCTGGCCGCCATCGTGGGTTTCGCCGGTCTTGCCCCCACGCTCAGCGCGCTGGAGCAAGGCACGCCCGTGGCGCTTGCCAACAAGGAAACGCTGGTAGTGGCCGGCGATATCGTGATGGCTACCGCACGAAAGAAGAACGTGCCCATCATCCCCGTGGATTCCGAACATTCCGCCATATTCCAATGCCTGCTCGGGGAGCCGCAGAACAGGGTGGACAAAGTGATACT
>CBINIO010000557.1:0-3114 GCA_966250725.1 uncultured Chitinophaga sp. | reverse complement strand
CGGGCTTGCGTTCGCGTATTACAACGCGTTTCACAAAGACCCTTTCGGCGATGCTACGCGGGAGTATGAAAAACTGCAGCAGGAAAAACAGCAGCGAGGAGAATAACCCAAACCATCCGTCATGCACCACCCCACCCGGCTTTTTGATGTCATTCCGCATCAACTGGCGAACTATTCCAAACCGGATATGCTGGCCGCCAAAGAACAGGGCGCCTGGAAAACCTACAGCACGGAGGAAGTTGCAGGCATCGTTCAGCGTTTCAGCTCGGGTTTGCTCCAGCTGGGCATCGGCGGCACGGAGCTGCTGCCGGACATACAACCCAAAGTAGCCATCATCAGCCATAACCGCCCCGAATGGATATTTACAGACCTCGCCTGTCAGCAGGTAGGCGCGGTGCTGGTACCCATTTATCCCACCATCAGCGAACCGGAGCTGGTATACGTGCTCAACGACGCGGAAGCGCAAATCCTTTTTGTGGACGACATCCAGCTGTATGAAAAGATACAGGCGCACCGCGGCAAATTTCCCGGCGTAAAGGAGATCTACTCTTTTGAACGTATCGCCGGCGTCAAACACTGGATGGATATTCTCGCCGCCGCTTCCACCACCGACGTGGCGCGCATCGAAGGCATCAAAAAAAGCATTACGCCGGAAACGCTCGTCACCATCATCTATACATCCGGCACCACCGGCATTCCCAAAGGCGTCATGCTTACGCATGGCAACATCATGAGCAATGTTACCGCCTGCATTCCCATTCTGCCCGTCAATGAAAAAGCGCGGGCGCTGAGCTTCCTTCCGCTCAATCATATTTTCGAGCGAATGGTCACTTTTGTTTATCTCACCGCCGGTGTTTCGATCTATTACGCGGAGAATATGGAATCTATTTCAGACAACCTGAAAGAGGTGCAGCCGAGCATTTTCACCACCGTGCCGCGTTTGCTGGAAAAGGTCTATGAAAAGATCATGGCGCGCGGCAATGCGCTTACCGGCGTGCAGCGGACGCTGTTCAGCTGGGCGCTTGACGTGGGCAACCGCTACGAGATCAACCGTCAGCAAGGCCCGTTCTACAACCTGCAGCTGGCGCTTGCGCGCAGGCTGGTGTTCAGCAAATGGAAAGAAGCCATGGGCGGCAGGCTGGAATGCATCGTAACCGGCGCCGCCGCCGCGCAGGTACGGCTGCTGCGGATATTCACCGCCGCGGGCTTCTCCATCCTGGAAGGCTACGGTCTTACAGAAACTTCCCCCGTGATCGCCGTGAACGGCAAAAATCCCAAAGACCGTATGTTTGGCACCGTAGGCCCGGTGATCAGCAACGTGCAGGTTAAGCTGGCGGAGGACGGCGAGATCCTCGTCAAAGGCCCCAACGTGACCATCGGGTATTTCAAGAATCCCGGTCTTACCGCCGAAGCCATCCGCGACGGCTGGTTTCACACCGGGGACGTGGGCGTGCTGGTGCAAAACAAGTTCCTCAAGATCACCGACCGCAAAAAAGAGCTGTTCAAAACCTCCGGCGGCAAGTTCGTGGCGCCGCAGCCGATAGAAAACAAATTCAGGGAGTCCCCGTACATCGAGCAGATCATGGTAGTGGGCGCAGACCGCAAATTCGCCGGCGCGCTGATCGTGCCGAACTTTTCGAAACTTCAGGAATGGGCGCAGGCGAACAACGTGGCTTTCCCAACAAGGGAAGAAGGTTTGAAAGACCCGAAGGTGAAGGCGTTGTACAAACAGGCATTAGACACCTACAACCGGCATTTCAATCATATTGAACAAGTGAAGAAATTCGAGCTGCTGCCCCGGGAATGGACGGTGGACGGCGGTGAGCTGACACCGACCATGAAGCTGAAACGGAAAGTGATCGAAAACAAGTACCAGGCGGCGATAGCGCATATTTACGCGTAAAAAAATGAGGAAATTTGGCAAAAAATACTATTTTTGCGCTCCCGCCGATAGGCGGAATGGCCCCGTAGTTCAATGGATAGAATAGAAGTTTCCTAAACTTTAGATCCAAGTTCGATTCTTGGCGGGGCTACCATACCGGAAAGGTGATTTTTCGAAACACTTTTCCGGTTTTTTATTTCCGTCAAACCCTCTCCCATTGTGTATATTAGCCGGGCCGCTTCGTTTATTCTTGTGGTTCGATATTGGGTTCCGTCAAAAACGAGTTTTTCAGGGTATATCGAACCGATGATCTGTCTTTTCTGTGCTATCGTCCCCTGTTCATACAGTTCATTCAGCTGGGCAAGATTGTTGACGGCTTGTTCCAGCAGTCCTTCAATGCCTCTTTCGGTTTGGGAAGAACCCGCCAACTTCGCTTCCAGTTGCTCAATTTTCTGTGCGCAGTCCTGCTTTAATTCCCGGAAATCTTCAGGGTCGAGTTTCTGATCCGCTACCATTTCACGGGCATTTTTTAGCCGGGTGCTCAGGTCTTCGATCTGGTTTAACAACTGGTTCCGTTGGCTTCGCTGGCTTTGGGTTTGTTCGTAGTATGTCTCTTTCAGGGAGATAACGTAGATGTCATTCATGCCCGGTTTAGGAACGAATTTCTTTAATTCCCGCGTGAAAAGTTGATTGGCTGGCTCCGTTCTGAACCGGGAACCGCAGGTGGAAATGCAGTGGTAATAGTAGTAGCGATTGGTCCGGCCGGTGGACGCGCTGCCGGTTAACATACGACCACATTTCGGGCAGATCAAGAAACCGCGCAGGGGCAATTGCTCTTCCGTTGTGATCTGTGTTGCCGGTCTTTCTTTTCTTTTTCTTCCTGCTAAAACATCCTGCACTTCGTAAAATAATGCCTCTGAAATTATCGGCACATGGTGGCCCGGCACTACCATTTTATCCTCATCTTTAAAAGCAACAATTGGAATTTTACCACAATAAACCGGGTTGCGTATCATGTTCCAGAAGTTAGCGCGGCTACATTTCAGGCCACGTTTATTCGCTTCTTTCCTTATCTGATCGGCGGCAAATACTCCGTTAGCCAGCTCCTGAAAAGCCCATTTCATAATACCGGCTTCCGGCTCTTTTGGTGCGATATATTTGCGTCCGTGGTCGTCTGTTTTATTGATATAACCAACGGGAGCTGTACTCATCCAGCGGCCTTCTTTTTTGGC
>CBINIO010000556.1:0-3127 GCA_966250725.1 uncultured Chitinophaga sp. | reverse complement strand
TACGCAGCTGGCGGGCATTGTAGCCACCAACACCACCATCAGCCGCGAAGGGCTCGCCACCCCGGCGGGCGACCTGGAAAAGATCGGCGCGGGCGGATTGAGCGGGCTGCCCGTAAAACAGCGCGCTACCGAAGTGATCCGTTATATCCACAAAGGCTCCGGCGGCAACATACCCATCATAGCCGTGGGCGGCATTTTTACCGCGGCCGACGCGCAGGAAAAGCTGGACGCGGGCGCTTCCCTCGTACAGGTATACACGGGCTTTATTTACGAAGGGCCCGCCATCGTAAAAAAGATCTGCCAGGGATTATCACCACAATCATAAATCAATGGAAGAATTACTGACCTTAGATTCACTCATCAGTTTGCTGACCCTTACCGTGATGGAAGTGGTGCTCGGCATCGACAACGTTATTTTCGTGTCCATCGTGATGAACCGGCTGCCCGAAGCCAAAAGATTGCAGGCCCGGCGCATCTGGATGTTCACCGGCATCGCGGTGCGCATCATTCTCCTGCTGCTTATCGGCCAGATCGTGGCGGCCATTCACCCGCTGTTCTATATTTTCGATAAGGGCATTTCGCTGCGAGACCTCATTATGCTGGCCGGCGGCCTGTTCCTGCTGATCAAAACCACGCTGGAAATACATCATAAGCTGGAAGGCGAAGAAAACGAAACGCCAAAGGTCGGCGGCAAAAAAGGCGGCGCCACGCTGCTGAACGTGGTGGGGCAGATCATTATCATCGACATGGTGTTTTCTTTTGACAGCATTATTACGGCCGTAGGGCTTGCCAAACACGTAGAGATCATGATCGTGGCGGTGATCATCGCCATGTTCATCATGTTCACGTTCGCGCCGCGCATCAGCAATTTCATTCACAAACATCCCACGCTGAAAATGCTGGCGCTGTCGTTCCTCATCATGGTGGGCGGCATCCTGATCATCGAAGGGTGGAACGCGGAAGCCGCGCATAACCTGCATTTGAAGAACTACGTGTATTTCGCGATGGCGTTCTCTTTCGCGGTGGAGCTGCTGAATATGCGGATGCGGAAAAAATCAGAGCCGGTGCATTTGCGCGGGCCGGTAGATCCGGAGGAGGAGAAGATCAAATAAGAGAAAAAAGCCGGCCGACCCTGTCGCCGGTCAACATATCAAAAGGGCTGCAAATGTTTGCGGCCCTTTTTTCTGTAACGTCCTGAACAGCCGTTGACATGTATCATTTCGCCGCGTTCACCGCCGCCACCAGCGCACAGCCCACCATGCCGGCGGTTTCCGTGCGCAGGCGCGTGTTGCCGAGGCTTACGGGCGTAAAACCATATTGCAGCGCCAGCTCTATTTCCTGCGATGTAAAATCCCCTTCGGGGCCGATCAGCAGCAGCGAATCTTTCGCAGGCTGCATGGCCGAAAGCAAATGCGGCTTTTCCCCGGGCAGGCAATGTGCGATAAAACGCTGTTCCGTGGCGCTCATGAGCGTTTCCAAAGGCGTGGGCTCCGCCAGCACGGGCAGGAACCATTGCCGCGACTGCAGCATCGCCGACACGAGAATGTTCTCCAGTCTTTCCGCCTTCAGCTTTTCTTTTTCCGTACGCATCGTCAGCAGCGGGACAATTTCCTGCACGCCGATCTCCACCGCTTTTTCAAGGAACCATTCCATGCGCGAAGCATTTTTGGTAAAGGCGATGGCGATACGGATACGCGGTTCGGGGCGCGGCATTTCTTCCACGCCGCCTATCTCCGTCACGCATTTTTTGCGGTGGTCGTCGGTGATGACGGCCTCGTAGCGGCGGCCCTTGCCGTCCGCCAGCAGCACCGTGTCGCCTTTTTGCCGGCGCAGCACCTGTATGCAGTATTTGGACGTCGGCTCGTCCATCGTATACGACGCACTGCCCGATAACAGTTCCTTTGCGTAAAAAACGGGTAACTCCATCCTGTAAAATTATACTTTTCCGGTCGTCTGTTCCAACCCGCGGGTGATGGACTGGAAACGGAAGAACAATAACACCGAAGCGATCAGCAATCCCAGCGAAAGCCCCCACCAGATGCCGTACACGCCATAGCCGAAGGTAAAGCCCAGCAGGTAACCCACCGGCAGGCCGATCACCCAGTACGCCAGCATCGTGATGACGGTAGGCACTTTTACGTCGCCCAAACCGCGCAGCACGCCGAGGCCCACCACCTGCGTGCCGTCGAACAGCTGGAAGAACGCGGCGATGAGCAGCAGTCCGGACGCAATGTGTATCACCGTTTCATCGCCAATGTACAAAGCCGGCAAAATGCGGTTGCCCAGCACGAACACCACCGCGGCGATACCCATCAGCACCAGCACCATATGATAGCTGGCGATGGCGGAAAGCCGCAGCCCGCGGAAGTTTCCCGCGCCCAGGTTGTTCCCGCTGCGAATGCCTGCCGCCGCGGAAATGCCGCTCGCCATCATGTAGGTCATGGCGGCAAGACTGATCGCGATCTGGTGCGCGGCCTGCTGCGCCGAGCCGATCCAGCCGGCCATGATCACCGCGCCGCTGAAGGCGCTTACTTCAAAAATATATTGCAATGCCACGGGCAAACCCAGGCCGGTGATCTTTTTCAGCGTGGCGCCGCCGATCTCGCGGAAATGGAACGTGGGCAGGTATTCTTTAAAACGCGGGCTGCTGAGCACGTACCAGGCCATGGTGATACCCATCAGCAAACGGTCGGTAAAAGTGGCGATGCCCACGCCCGCGATGCCCATGCGCGGCAGGCCCAGCAGGCCGTACACCAGCGCGATGCCCAGCAAGATATTGAGCACGTTGCCGATAATGCTGATGTTCATCGCCTGCCGTGTAAAGCCCAGTCCTTCCGCGAACTGTTTGAACGTAAGGAATACCATCAGCGGCAGGTACGACGCGGCGAGGTATTGCAAAAATATCTTCGCCTGCGCGGCCACGTCCGCCGGCTGGTTCATCCGCTCCAGGTTGTGCCCCACCAGCAGGATGCCGCCGGTAAGCAGCAGCCCGGTGATCATGTTGATGATAAAGCTGTGCGCCAGCAAATGCCCGCAATGAGCGCGGTTGCCGCGTCCGTTCTCCTGCGCGATGAGCGGCGTAAGCCCGTAGGACATGCCGATGCCCGTGACCATAAAAATGGAAAAC
>CBINIO010000555.1:0-3138 GCA_966250725.1 uncultured Chitinophaga sp. | reverse complement strand
TCGGGCTGTAATAGGCCGTCATGTAGGGCGCCGCGTCTTTGGAGATGTTGCCGCCCACGCCGTAAGAGCCGCGCAGCTTGAGGAAGGTGACGAAACCGGGCGTAAAGAAAGGCTCGCGGTAGATGTTCCAGCCCAAACCTGCCGACCAGAGCGGTTTGTTCTGGTATTTTGAATTGGTGCCCCAAAGGTTGGAACGGTCCCAGCGGAGGCTGCCCGTTAACAGGTAACGGTCGTCGTAAGAATAGCCCACGTTCCCGTAGAACGACACGAAACGGTTGATCGTTTCGCGGTCGAAGCCGAGATCGCTGGCGGAGAAATTACCGTTAAAGAAAGTTCCCTGCGGGTTGGCAAGGGCCTTCGCATCCACGAGATCGTAGGAAAGCACGTGCGTATTGTAATTGTATTGCGTCTGATCGTTCAGCTCCAGCTTCATGTTCTTCGTCTCGGAGCCTGCGATCGCGGTGATGTTGTGATAGCGGCCGAAGGTTTTGTCGAAGTTCAACTGCTGGCGGAAGTTGTACGCCGTGTTCAGCTGGTTCTCGCGGTTGTAGATGTTGCCGTAGGGCAGCAGGTAGAAGAAGCCGTCGTCCGCGGTGTACCCGGCGAAGCTGTTGACGCGGTTGCGTACGTAATAGCTGTTCTTGTCGAACAGCGTATTGCTGCGCCGGTTATTATTCTCGTACTGGAACGATACCTGGTAGTTCAGCCACTTCGCGAACTTCACGTTCAGCCTGGCATAGCTGCGGCTCATGAAACTGTTTGCCCGTTCCAGGTTGCGCCCGATCTCGTCCAGCGGCGTAAGGTCCATGTTGTAGAGGCCGTACTGGTCGATGATGGACAGCGTGTTTTCGTTGAGACGCCGCGCCGCTTCCATGGTGAAGTTGGAGCCGTCGGCGTTTTTCAGCCGGTCGTACGGCATGATGGCGTAGCCGGGAGACATGGCGTTGTAGGTCTGCCTTTTCCCGTCCGTGTATTGCAGGTAGGTGCTTACTTCAAAATCCAGCCAGGGCGCGAGGTGCGCGGTATTGCGGATGTTGAGGCCGAGATTTTTGTTGGCGGTGTATTTGTCTTCCATCGCATTGTGACGGTAGGTAACGGAAGCGTAGAAAGCGTTCCTGTCGCTGGCGTTGGCCACGTTCACATTATATTGCTGAAGCAAAGTATTGCGTTTGGCATAGTCGGCCACGTCGTCATAAAAGCCGTATCCTCTTCCCGCGAGGCTGTTAAGCTTTGCGTCCAGCTCTTCCTGCGTGATATTGCCCGCATGGAAGTTGAGGAACGCATCGGCCCCGCTGTTGATGTACACTTTGTTCCGCAGCAACGAGTTCGCGTAGGTTGCCGCGTCCGGGCCCTGGAAGTTGGGGTTGCTGTTCGCCCACTCTTTTTCCAGCTCGAGTATCTCGGCGGAATTGGTGAGCCTTCCCGTATAATAATTAAAAGGGCGGAAGGTGAGGGTGGAAGACGCGTTTACCTGCGGGCGGCCTTTCCTGGCCCTTTTGGTAATGATCACCACCACGCCGTTAGCGGCGCGCGCGCCGTAGATCGAAGCGGCGGCCGCGTCTTTCAGCACGGTGATCTTTTCGATATCTTCCAGGTTGAGACCGGGCAGGTTCTCTTCGAGAGAACCGCCGAAACCGTAGGTCGTATTTTCCACGGGGAAGCCGTCCACCACGTACAGCGGGCTGGTAACGCCGTTCATGGAAGTGGTGCCGCGGATGAGCCCGTTATTGTAACCGGCCACACGCCCTTCGAGCAGGGAGTTGAGATCGCTGAGACGCTGCTGTTTCAGCGACGAAGCGGTAACCGTGGCGAAAGCGCCGGTAGCGCGTTCCTTGCTGAGCGTCTGGTAACCGGTAGCGTAATTATTGATGGTAACGGCTTCGAGCGAATCCACCATCATGGTGAGCAGCACTTCGAAATTCACCGCGCCGTCATCGGCCGGCAGGCGTTTCACACCGGGAATGGCGCCGCCCGTCCTGAGCCGGGAAACGGACACTTCCTTCATGCGGAAACCGATCGAAGAGATCTGCAGCACGCCGTCCTCCGGCACCGCGGGCAGGGTAAACATTCCCTCGCCGTTGCTGGAAGTGCCGGTCTGCGTGCCTTTCACGCGGATGGACGCGCCGGGCAGCGGCAGCCGCTCATTCGTGTACACGATGCCCGACACCTTCACATCCTGCGCGGGCGCCTGCTGCGCCGCGGGTTTGGCGGAAAGAAAGATCGTTTCCACGGAGATGCGGTAATTGAGCGACCGCCCGTTCAGCACCTTGTCGAGAAATTCGCCGAGGGGCATGTTCTTGGCGTTGATGTTCACCGGCTGTTTGTCGCGGATGAGCTGTTTGTTGTACATCACCACATAACCGGACTGCTCTTTGATGACAGCGAACACTTTCTCGAGCGGCACGTCGTTGCCGGAGAAAGTGATATGCTGGGAAAGTGCATTCCCCGAAACATGGAGGCATACAGCCAGAAGCAGGAAGCTCGCAATTTTCATGATACGCAGCGTTTGTTGGAATTGCCGCCGTGCCGCGTTGCGTGGTAGAGATACTCGATCGTTCTTTCTACATACATCGGTTGGCTGATAGCTGAACCGGCCGCTAAAGGGCACGCGCCACCGCTTGCAAATAGCAGTTTTTTGCATAAATTGCAATGTTTGGTTTTGGTTGTTAAACGTATTACTGTACGACATTATAGCCTTACCGGACCCATACCGGGAGTGACCCCATCACTTCCGGTTTTTTTATCCGGCAAAACCTTTATCCGGGCAACGCGCAGGGACGAAAAAGCTGTATGGTTTGGTGTTTGATTTTACGCATGCCGCGGCGTCAGGGCAAAACTACCAGCCGCCGGTTGGCATCGATCCTGAATTTTACGTTGGCGTCCTGCAGGCCGAGGAGTACGTTGGACAAAGGTTCGTTCCTGCCCATTTCGCCGCCGAACATCATGTCCGGTATCCCCTTTTCGTATACGATCTCGAGATCGTACCATCTTGCCAGCTCGCGCATTACTTCATCCAGTTTTTTATTGTCAAAATTGAATAGCCCGTTTTTCCATGCAACCGCCGCTTCCCCGTTGGCGACGCTACTTTTTACAAGGTCCCTGCCCGTCATCACCGCCTGCTGGCCGGGATCGAGCACG
>CBINIO010000554.1:0-3140 GCA_966250725.1 uncultured Chitinophaga sp. | reverse complement strand
TATGATTGGTGAAATAAAATATCGGGTACTGGTCGAACTCGGGGATCATGTCTACCTTGCGGTTCCTGCGCGCGGCGGCCACATGCTGGCGGAAGGCGTAACCGTCGCGGCAGCTGGAGGGGAAAGGCACGGGCGCGAGCAACTGCACCTGGTCGTAAGGCACGCCATGCACGGTGGAGCGCGGTTTGTTGCCGGCCTTTAATTGCTCGTCGAGGGCCATGGCAAGCCCGGCCACGTCCTCCCACATTTGCAGGAACATATGCATGGTGGAGGGAAGATCGGGATGCAGGTCCTGCAGGTTGTAAAGCTGTCCGTTTACGAGAAGTGCCAGCTGGTCCACATCTTCACGGATGTACGTAACAAGTTTCATGCGTTGTTCTGGTGTTTTTATTTCGCCAAATATATTGGATTTTTATAGCTTTAAGGTATGCCACGATTATATGCCGCGCTCTTTTTCCTGCTTTGCTGGGCCACCGCAGCGGGGCAGCAGCGTACGGACAGATTCCTGGAAAAACTTTTGCTGGAGCATGCGTCGCCGCGGCTGAAGCACATCCTGCAACACCCGGATTCTTTCCAGGTACAGCTCATCTACACGCGGATAGACCGCGATAAACAAAACAGGCCCTCGTTTAAGCACTACTACTACCACGTAAGCAATACAACCTATTTCAACCCCGCGTCCACCGTAAAAATGCCGCTGGCCTTCCTCGCATTGGAAAAGCTGAACGCGCTGGGCATCGACAAGTACACGCCGATGTTCACGGACAGCGGGTATTCCGCGCAAACCCGCGTATGGAAAGATACGTCTTCCCCCGACGGCCTTCCTTCCATCGCCAACTACATCAAAAAAATATTTCTCGTCAGCGACAACGACGCCTACAACCGCTTGTACGAATTTATCGGCCAGCAGGCCATCCACGAAAAGCTCCGGGCCAAAGGGTACCCGGAGATCCGTATCGTGCGCCGCTTTACGGCGATGAACGAAGACGAGAACCGCCACACGAACCCCATCCGCTTTATGCGCGATGGGAAGATCGTGTACAGCCAGCCCCCGGCCGTAAGCACTTTGCAATACGATTTCAGCCGGCCGATATTCGTGGGCCATGCGCATTGGGACAAAGACGACAAGCTGGTGAACACGCCGATGGATTTCACCCGTCACAACAACGCGCCGCTGGCCGATCTGCAGCAGATATTGCAATCCGTGCTGTTCCCCGAGTCCGTGCCGCCGGAAAAACGTTTTCAGCTTACAAACGACGACTACCGGTTTTTATACCGTTATATGGCCGCGCTGCCGCGCGAAAGCAGGAAGCCGGGCTACGATACCTCCGAATTTTTTGACAGCTATACGAAGTTTTTCCGCTTCAAGGCGGGCAGGGGAAAAATTCCGCCGTACATCCGCGTGTTCAACAAAACCGGCTGGAGCTACGGCTACCTTACGGACATCGCTTACCACGCCGATTTTAAACACAAGACGGAATTCATGGTGAGCGGCAGCATTTATGTGAACCGCGACGGCGTGCTGAACGATAACAAATACGAGTACGAGGAAGAAGGGTATCCTTTTTTTAAAGAAGCAGGCGATATTTTATACCATTACGAATTGCAACGGAAACGCCCCCACGCGCCCGACCTGCAGATATTCGAAGACGCGGTGGCCGGGCTGGGCGACACGCCCCGGGCCATCACCCGTGGAGATACCGCCCAAAAACGGATCGCGCTGGTATTCACCGGTCATGAGTTTGCGGACGGCGGGGAATATATCGCGGACGTGCTGAAAAAGGCCCGTGTTCCCGCTTCTTTTTTCCTGACGGGAATTTTTTATGAAACGCCCGCTTTTGCCCCGCTGATAAGGCGGCTGAAGAAGGACGGGCATTACCTGGCCGGGCATTCGGGCAGGCACCTGCTGTATTGCGACTGGGCGAAACGGGACAGCCTGCTGGTAACGCGGCGGCAATTCCGGGAGGACCTGGCGTTGAATTACAAGGCGATGGACCGCTTTGGCATACCCGCCCCGCATTATTTTTTGCCGCCTTACGAATGGTACAACGACTCCATCGTGAAATGGACGGCGGAGCTGGGCCTCCAATTGGTGAATTTCAGCCCCGGCACCCGCAGCAACGCGGATTATACTTATCCAGAAATGGGGAAAAGTTACCTGGACAGTAGAAAAATAATGGAATCCGTTACTACCTTTGAAAATCAACGGGCTGGGGGGCTGAACGGGTTTATCCTGCTGATGCATATCGGTACCGATCCGAGGCGTATAGATAAATTTTATTTTCAATTGAATAAATTGATACGATATTTGCAGGGTAAAGATTATGTTTTTGTGACCATACCCCGGTTGTTGTCCAAACAATGACCATTTAGTTTCCCTACTCCTGTTTGCTGTTTTATATCATGGTTTAAAATCTAAAAAAGGAGTCATGAAATTTGAGAAGATCAAGAATAAAGGACAGGCAAGATTATTTGAAAGCCGCTATCTCGAAATGCTGACCAAAACGCACCCGCTGATCATCTGGGGGATGTACATCCCGATCATGGGTTACATGTTATATTACAGTTACGATACGGTCGGCAACAGCCCGGGCCGGATCGGCCTTATCTTCGCAGGAGCGCTTTTTTTCTGGACATTCTTTGAATACATCATGCACCGTTTCCTCTTTCACCTCGTGTCCGACAGCCCGGTGTGGATCAGGATCATTTACGTGCTGCATGGCAACCACCACGAATACCCGAGAGACAAGCAGCGGCTCTTTATGCCGCCGGTGCCCAGCCTTTTATTGTCCTCCGCGATATTCGCCATCATGTACCTCGTAATGGGCAACACGGCGTTCGCCTTTTTCCCGGGCTTCATTTTGGGTTACCTCATCTACGGCACCATGCACTACGCCATCCATGCGTGGAACCCTCCGTTCAAATTCCTGAAACCGCTCTGGCGCAACCATCACCTGCACCATTATAAAAGCGACGACAAGGGTTTTGGCGTAAGCTCCTCTTTCTGGGACAGGGTGTTCGGTACTTTTTTCGACCTGAACAAAGAAAAGGAAGACAAGGAACAAGTGAAATCGCTGATGTTCGATGAATAGTCCTAGAATAGGTTGACAATTTTTAAAAAGTTCCCGGTTGCCTCATGT
>CBINIO010000553.1:0-3140 GCA_966250725.1 uncultured Chitinophaga sp. | reverse complement strand
ATTTCGCCGTAGGAGTACCGGAAAATGCCGAGCTGCTGCTCCATGTTCGTATAAAATCCTTCGATGGTGGGTGAGGTAAAACCGTCCGGGTCGAGGTACAGATCCTCCAGCTTGTCTTTGCAGGAAACGACCGATAGCAGCAGTAAGCCGGCCAGTGCGTTGAATATGTGTTTCTTTTTCATGTTGTTCTTTTTTGTGCGATTAAAACGATGCCCTGATGCTGGCGCCATAGCTCCTGGTGGTGGGGAATGCGTTGTTTTCGTAGAATACGTTCGTGCCGTTGAGGGCTTCCGCGTCTACGTTCGGCATTGTTTTGTAAATGTACCAGAGGTTATTGGCGAACAGCGAAACTGCGAGCCGGTTGAAGTGCATCCTGTCGGTCAGCGTTTTCGGCAGCTCGTACGTGAGCACTACGTTGCGCAGCTTGATGTAATCGTTTTTGTACACGATGTCCGGCTGAATGTCCATAAAGCTCTGCCAGTAGTAGGAATGTTTGTCGGCGGCCGTAATGATCGTTTCGTTCGGTTTGCCGTCGGGCAGCACGCCGGGCAGTATCACACCGTCGTGCATGATGAACGGGTATTTGGAATCTGCCGGTACCGCGGCGTCATGGCTGGGCAGCAGTACGAGGGTGCTGCTGTTGTTGATGTAGTAGGGGAGACCGCCGTGCTCCTCATCGCGGAATGCCACGGTGGAAGCGGCGGAACCGTTGCCGACCATGTACATGTTGGTCTGGGAAACGAGGGTGGAGCCGAACTGGTAATCGATGTTGAAGTCCAGTGAGAAACCTTTGTAAGAAAGCGTGTTGTTAAAACCGCCGGCGATGTCGGGCAGTACTTTGCCGATCACTTCTTCTTTCGTCGGGTCGGTGGAGTAGTAGCCGCCTTCCACGATCCTTTCGCCGTTCTCGTTCGTTTTATACGGTTTCACCATGATCTGCCCCCAGGGCTGGCCTTCTACCGCTACAACGCGCGCGCCGCTCATACCCCACAGGTTCTGCGTGGTAATGCCTTGCGCCAGTTTTTTCACCATCGGTTTGTCGCTGTGGAAATTCAGCACGGTGTTCCAGTTGAAGTCGGAATTCCTGAACGGGTTGGCGGTAAGGAATACTTCGATGCCGCTGTTCTTGATCTGGCCGGCGTTCACCTTGGTGTCACCAAAACCGGATGAAGGCGGTACGCTAAGTCCCATAATCTGGTCGTGCGTATTGCCGTTGTAATAGTTCACTTCCAGGCCGAGGCGGCTGCTGAGGAATTTGGTTTCGATGCCGAGTTCCAGCTCGCGCCTGCGTTCGGGCTTCAGGTCTTCCGGCGGGCGCGAACTCCGTGGGGAGTAAGTAACCACGTTGCCATAGGAGCCGATGTCGTACACGTTGTTGCCGAAATATTCGGGGCCGGGGCGGCCCACTTCTGCCCAGGAAACCCTGAATTTACCAAAGTTCATCCAGGCTGGTATTTTAAGTGCTTCGGTAAAAATCCAGGAAACGCTGGCGCCGGGGTAGAAATAGGAATTATTGGCGGGAGGAAGGATGGATGACCAGTCGTTACGTCCCTGCAATTCCAGGTAGAGCCATTCCCTAAACCCGACCTGAACGGAACCGAAGGTGCCGTAGAGCAGGCTGTAGATGCGGCGGTTGCTGCTTTCCGTCGGGGTCGTCTTGGAATTTTTGAAAGAGAACCAGTCGCGGGTGATAAACCCGTTGCGGGTGGTGCGGTCCGTCATTTCGCTGCTTTTTTTCTGGACCACGCCGCCTACGAAAGCGTTCAGGCTGAAATCGGGGTTAAGCTGTTTGTCATAACTCACCATCGCCTGGCCGTTGTAAAATACATCGCTTCTGTCAGACTTGTAATACTTGCCGCCATCGCCCATAGAGAGCGGCCGGCGCAGTTTTTCTTTTTGTTCGTTTTTATTCGTTACCCAGTCAAAACCGCCCAGCAGCTGGAATTTCCATCCTTTCGCAATATCCACATCGAGCGTGGCGGAATTAATGAAGTGATTGCGGGTATTGTCGTAATCGTTTTGCGTCTGGTTCCAGAAATAATTGCCGGCCAGCCCGTCGCGTACGATGCCGCCCGTGGGATAGCGCGACTGCCGGTTTTCCATCGCCCACCAGAAATAATTATCGTTGGCGGGGTCTACCACCTGCGTCCGCAGCAGTTCGGTGCTCAGCTGCCGGGGAACGCCGTAGGTCACGAACACGTCCTGGTTGGTGGGAGGCGAGTTGTGGTTAAAGGTGTTGGAATAAGTGCTTACCAGCTTGAAGCTCACACGGTTGGTGATTTTGATGTTACCGTTGAAGTTGAAATTATTATCGTTCAGCTTGAAGCCTTCGAAAATGCCTTTGTAATCTTTGCGCGTGTACGATACGCGGAAACCGCCGTTTTCATTACCCCCCTGTACGGATACGTTGGCGGAGTTGGTGAAGCCGTTGCGGTAGAAATTGCGGATGTTGTCAGGCTGCGCCACATAGGGCCGCATTACACTGTCGTACCAGAGTATCTGCCGGCCGTCCATTTTGGGGCCGAAGTTGTAGTTGGTGGGATAATACGCCTGCACGCCGTTCTTCTGGTAAAAGCCTTCTCCGTCCACGGTGCCGGGGTTTACCCATGCGGCGGGGAAGCCGGAGCCGTATTCGTTCTGGAATTCCTGCATGATCCACACACGGTCCTGCGAATGGCTGAGATTCACGTCCACGCCGAAGCCGCGTTTTTTGCTGCCGCTTTTGGTGGTGATGAGGATCACGCCGTTGGCGCCCTGCGAGCCATATAGCACGGCGGCTTTGGCGCCCTTCAGCACGTCGAACGTAGCGATGTCGTCCATGTTCAGGTCGTTGAGGCCGTTGCCGGTGCTGCGGTTGATGTCGGTCTGCCAGTCGAGCATGGGTATACCGTCTATAACGAACAATGGCCGCGTGTTGGAGCCTTCATAAAGGGCCACGGCGCTGCGGATATTGACGGACAAGCCGCCTGCGGGGCCGAGGGCGGTGCCGGTGATCTTGAGGCCGGCCACCTGGCCGTATAGCGCACTGAAAGCGTTTACCGGCGAACCGATGCTTTCGAGCTGCTCCGTTTTTACGGTGCCTTGCGAATAACCGAGGGCTTTGCGGGCGCGGGGAACGTTCAAACCGGTCACCACCACTT
>CBINIO010000552.1:0-3145 GCA_966250725.1 uncultured Chitinophaga sp. | reverse complement strand
CGGATGTGAACGGCAGCACAAGGTGCGGCGTTCCGGCAAATGCCAGCAACCCGGCGGCGGCGGCGGGTTTCGCCCGTAAAAAATCGCTGAGCTTCAGTTTGGCGCGCTCCAGCCGGTTAGGCGGAATGTCTTTGGCGAGCATCGAAGCGGAGACGTCCATCACTACCATCACCACCGCCTGTACCTTCTGACCGGGCACTTCCACTTTTTTCCAGGCGGGGCCTGCCGCGCCGAGTATCGCCAGCGCCATGCCGGCGGCAAACAGCAGCAAAGGCCCGATCACCGCGCGGCGGTTGCCGGGCGTGAACATGTAACGGCGAAACGCGGGGTCGATGAACTGTTTCCATTTTGTTTTCTCCCTGTTCCCCCCACCCAGCAATGCGGCGATCAGTAAAAGCGGAACAAAAAGCCACAATGCGGCGGGCCGCAGGAAATGAAGCTGCTGCCAGTCGATATTCGTATAGTCGTGAACGTTCATTCCTTTTTATTCAGCAATTGCAGGCTTCCTGCCGCCAGCTGAAAGGCAAGCCCCAGCAGCACGGCAGCGGCCAGCGGGTAAAAGTAGAGCAGGGTAACCGGTTCGTATTGTTCCGCTTCGTAGGTGACGGGCGTCAGCTTGTCCAGCGTTTCGTATACTTTTGCCAGCTCCCCTTCGTTCATCGCGTTGAAATATTGCCCGCCGGTGGCCGCGGCAATGCCCTTCAGCGTTTTTTCATCAAGGTCGTAGCCGCTGCCTTTGTGGGTGGTGCCGATGCCCATGGTGTAGATCACGATCGAATCTTTCCCGGCGGCATGCGCCGCGTCGAGCGGCAGCAGGTCGGTGCCGGTATCCACCCCGTCCGTCAGCAGCAGCATTACTTTCTGCGGCACCGTGTCTTTTTCGAGGATCTTCATGCTGAATGTGATGGCGTCGCCGATATTCGTCATTTGCCCGGCCATGCCTACTTCCGTCTGGTCGAGCAGCCAGGAGATCATCGGCAGGTCGGTGGTAAGCGGCGCTTGCAGGTAGGCGTTGCTGCCAAATACCACGAGCGCCACCTGGTCGCTTTTTCTTTTAAGCACAAAATCTTTCATCAGTAATTTGACCGCTTCCCAACGGCTCATCCGTTTGCCGTGCACGATCCAGTCGGTTTCCGCCATGCTGAAAGAAATGTCTGCCGCGATCAGGAAGCTGCGCACGGTTTTGGGTTTCTTACCCGGCTGGCTCACCAGTCTCGGGGACGACGCGGCGGCCAGCAGGCATATCCAGCAAAGCCATAAGCCCAGCCACATCCTGAAATTGCGGGCGCTCACCCACGAATTACGCCGCGGGCGGCCGCCAGAAATACTCACCGCCCGTTGGAAGAACGGCGCCAGCAATGCAGTCCTCCGCCTGCGCAGTACCGGCAGCAGCCAGTATGCCAGCAATGGCAGCGGCAGCAGCAGGAATACCCATTTATATGCGATCTCGAAATGCGTCATGATTCATCGCCTGTGTTTACGGAGCCACCGCCTGCATTTGTCAAGGAACGCGGCGGGTATTTCCGGGCCCGGTGGCCGGTACAGCCCGTCGCTTACCGCCTTTCCTTCCTCCGTTGTAAATGCCGCTTCTTTCCACCTGCCATTCAGAAAATTCATCCAGTCGTCCCCCTGCAAAGCGGCTACTTCGCTGCGGCCGTAGTTGCGCATGGCAATCCTTTTTAACAGCATGTTCGCTTCATACAGCACGTTCGGCGCTGCGGTGATGGCTTCCAGCTGCCGCAACGCCTCCCGGCGGTAGCGGTTTTGGAGGTAATGGCGTATGCACAGCACGGCAAGCGCTGCCAGCAGCAAAAGCAGCACCGCGCCGGATACATACCAGCCGGGCGTAACGGGCGCAAAATGTACCGGTGGTGGTTCTATTAATTGTGCTGCTTCCTGTTTCATCCTGCTGTAGTTTGTTGCGTTCTGAAATATTTCATCACCTGATCCTCCGCCGGCTCCGCGGTATCTATCGTTATAAAAGGCATGCGGTAGTTGCGGAACTCCGCGGTGAACCCGGCGATCATCTCATGGTATGCGGCGGCGTACCGCTCGCCGTGGCGGTCGCGGCCGTTCTGCCACATCAGCTGGTAACGGCCGTCGCCCAGCACCAGCCGGCCGTCCGGCAGGCGCGCGTCCAGCGGGTCGGTGATGTGCACGAGCATCACGTCGTTATGATAGCTCAGGCTGCGGAGGTGGCGGCGGGTTTCGTCGTCGATAAGCGAAAAATCGCTGATCACCGTTACCACGTAATCATGCGTAACAAGCGAGCAGGCCCGCCGCAAAATATCGTTGAGAAAAGCAGTGTTCGGCTGAAAGGCTTGCCGCTGCGGCAACAGCACGTTCATATCCGCCAGCGACCGCAGCAGGAACTGCACATGCGATTTGCTCCGTTTTGGCGCGATAAACTGATGGCCATGCTCATTAAAAATGATCCCACCTACCCTGTCGCCGCGTTTGAGAATGTAAAACGCCGTGAGAGCCGTTACCTGCGCGGCGGTCACGGATTTTACGTGCGTACGCGAGCCAAAGAACATCATGGCCGTCTGGTCCGTGATCAGGAAACCGGGGCGTTCCCTTTCCTCGTTGAACACCTTTGAATGCGTGGCGCCGGTGCGCGCGGTCACCCGCCAGTCGATATTACGCACATCGTCGCCGGGCACGTACAGCCTCACTTCCTCAAAATCGATCCCGCGCCCGCGCAGCCGCGAGGCATGGCGGCCGGCCAGCAGCGAATACACCGGATGCTGCGGCAGCGGCGGTATCTGCTGCACGTAATATTCATAGCGCATCAGTTCCGCAAGCGTAACGGCAAGACCGGGCGGGTATGTAAACGCTTCAGGCAACCGCAACGTTTTTTATCAATTCGTCGATCACTTTGTCCGCATCCATGCCCGCCACATTAGCCTCATAGCTGAGAATAAGGCGGTGCCGCAATACGTCGTGCACGCAGGCGCGCACATCGTCCGCCGTTACATAGTCCCGCCCCGCCAGCCACGCGGTCACGCGCGAACATTTGTCCAGCGCGATGGAACCGCGCGGGCTGGCCCCGTAGCTGATCCATTTCTCCAGTTCCTTGCCGAACTGTGCGGGGTAACGTGTGGCGGAGATGATATCGGCGATATATTTTTCCGCTGCATCGTTC
>CBINIO010000551.1:0-3146 GCA_966250725.1 uncultured Chitinophaga sp. | reverse complement strand
GGGGCTGGTGTTGGAGCAATTGTTGGTGGTGTTCGAGCGGCTATCAGGGGTGAAAATATCCTGAAAGGTGTTGGAAAAGGAGCGTTATCGGGAGCGATTGCAGGCGCAGTTGTAGACCTTACAGTTGCCACCGCGGGAACAGGAACGATAGCACTGGTTGCAGCAGGAGCCTTGTCCGGTGCAGCGGGGAACGCAGTGGATCAAGGATTAAATATACTGGACGGTACGCAGGACAAGTTTAGTTGGGGACAAATGGGCATGTCGGCTGGCATTGGTGGGGGGCTGGGATATGCAGGAGCAAAGCTCGCGCCTTGGCTTTCAAAGGTGTTCAGTAAGACAAACGGAGGTAAAACCCCGGTAATTACAATTGAAAAGCCAACGATTACACAATTTGGCGAGCGGACGATTGCTCCCGTTAGTGAAGTAGTTACAACGCAACCTCCAGTTCAATTTGGGAAGGGTGCGAACCAAATAGAGCACGCCTTCCGGCATACTGATGAGCTTGGTTTGGATAGAGAAGTTGTAAAAGCGGCAGTAAATAATCATTTACCAACCGTGTCCGCCCAGATAGTACCAGGTAAAGCATTTAATCAGGTCATAGAAGTTGCAGGCCAGAAGATACAGTATACTGCCTTCAAGTTACCGAATGGAACAATAAACGTAGGAAGAATACATGGGGTCGATTAGAAAACCATCAACACAAGAGCTTGAGCTTATAAAGCTATTGGTGCGTAAGGCAACCAAAGTACTTTCGCTAAATTGGGAAACCGAGTTGAGGGTTCGATCAATGCAAGATGGAGAAATGGGGAGTTTATCTTTATTTCCTAATGGTGAGACCACCGAAGATCGTAAATTTGGTGAAAGGATAAGTGAGTATCAATTCCTGGATGCTGATGGAGTTGATGTTATCGTGTCGTTGAATCTGGATAATAAGGGAGAGCTATTTGAATTAGATGTATGGAAGACGGATTTTAGTCCTTTAATCCGCTTCCCGGATAAATTATAAACACGAAGCCCGCGCAAGCTGCGCGGGCTTCGTGTTTATATGAAAAGAACATCCTTGCTAACCTGGATGTTCTTTTCTCTAACATTTACACCCTTCCCATCACCCTCGGCGGTATCAACCTATACACCACCGGCGTCACAATCCTCGACAGCAAAGTAGAACTGATCAATCCCCCGATCAAAACAATCGCCAGCGGCGCGATCAGCGGGTTATTGGATATCGCGATCGGCGTCAACCCGCCAATGGCCGTCAGCGAAGTAAGCACAATAGGCAGGAACCGCACTTCCCCCGCCTCGCGTATCGCCTCGTCCAGCGTACGGCCCTGCGCGCGCAATTGGTTCGTGAAATCCACCAGCAGGATCGTGTTTTTTACTTCTATCCCTGCCAGCGCGATCAGGCCGATGATCGCTACGAACGACAGCGAGTTGCCGGTGATCCAAAGCGCCAGCGCGGCGCCTACGATACCCAGCGGTATTACAGAGAGGATGATGAGCGTGCTCTTGAAGGTCTTGAATTCCAGGATGAGCACGGCGATGAATAAAAATACCGTTACGATGATGATGTTCTGAAAACCGCCAAACGACTGTTTCCTCGATTCCACTTCGCCGCCCATTTCATAATCATAGCCCGGGGGCAGCTTCATTGCGTCCATTTTCGCGATCACTTCGCCGATCACCCGGTCCGCCAGGAATCCCTGCTGAACAAAGGCTTTAACGGCTACTACGCGGCGTTTTTCCTGGTGGTTGATGTTTACCGGCGAAGTTTCCATTTTCAGCGAAGCCACTTGTGAAAGAGGAATGGCCTTGCCCTGGAGGTTATTGACGTAGAGATTGCGAAACACGTCCAGCGTGGGCCTCCCTTCACGAGCGCGGGTGAGCAGGATGTTGTATTCGTTGCTGTTCCTGTCGGTGTATTTTCCCAATGTGAGTCCGGCTACGGCCAGCCGCACGGTGCGGTCTATCTGCACGAAGGGAACGCCCAGCTGCTGCGCTTTTTCAGGAATGATGTCCACCCGGATGTCGCTTTTGTTGAGGTCGACCGGGTTGTCCACATACATGGTGCCGGCGGTTTTGCGCAGCATGGCTTCCGCGTTGGCGGCCAGTTTACGCAGGGTGTCGAGGTCGTCGCCAAAGATGCGTATTTCCACTGGCGCGGCCACCGGCGGCCCTTGTTCGAAGTCTTTTACTTCCACTTTTGCGCCGGGGAAGGGCGTCCATTCTTTGCGGAGCGTTTCCATGATTTCTGCTTTCCGTTTGGGGTTGGTATGCTCGTTCAGCTGCACGAATACCTGCGCGAATTCGCTCTGTTCGTTCCGCGGGATCACGTTGTAATAAATACGCGGGTTGCCCTTGCCGACGTTGCTGGCAAAATATTTCACGTCTTTTTCCTGCTTCAGCCTTTTTTCGATCTCCAGCACCATGCTGTTCGTATAACCGATCTTCGACTGCGGCGGCGCTTCCACGTTCACAAGGAACTGCGGCTTTTCCGACGGCGGGAACAGGCTGAAACCGATCAGCTTGAACACGGCCAGCGATGCGCCGAATATGATCACCGTTATCACGATGGTAAGTACCGGGCGCTGCAGCGCTTTATCCAGCAGCCGCGCATAACTGCCGTGGATCAGCTTTTTCAGCGCGCGCATAAAAATATTCCCGTCCGGGTGACCGGTATGGTGCTTTAATATTTTGCTGGTCATGAACGGGATAATGGTAAGAGATACGAACATGCTCGCCAGCACACAGAAGATCACGGCCAAAGGCAAACTGCGGATAAAATCGCCTGCGCCTTCGGGCATGAACACCAGCGGCATGAACGCGATAATCAGCGTGACGGTACAACCTACCACGGCCATACCGATCTGCCGCGTGGCCTTCAGCGTGGCTTCCAGCGCGCTGTGCCCTTCGAGCATCCAGCGTTCGATATTTTCCACTACTACGATGCTGTCGTCCACCAGCAGCCCCAATGCCACTACCAGCCCTACAATGCTCAGCTGGTTGAGGTTGTAGCCGAACAGCTGCAATAAAATAATGCCGATGGAAAGGCTTAAAGGGATGGAGATCATCACGATGATAGCCTGCCGGTAACCCAGCGGCAGCAAGGTAATGGCTACGAGACCGATGGCGAAAAGGAAGTCGATGCC
>CBINIO010000550.1:0-3147 GCA_966250725.1 uncultured Chitinophaga sp. | reverse complement strand
TTCGCCGCCTTTTTGATTGCGGATGTTCATCATCAGGCGTCCGCCGGGGAGTTCGGCCGCAATGGCCTCGTTGCCGCCCGGGATTTCCACATTGTCGCTCAGCCGGAAGGCTTTGCCGTGATCGTCTGAATAGTAGCCGTGGGCGCGGCCGTCGCGGTAATTGGGCAGCGGGTTTCCGGTGGTGTGGTTGGCGGCTACGTAGATGCGGCCTTTGTATGGCCCGGATTGGAATTGCAGCGCGTGGCCCGGCGTGTTGGCGTAGGTGCGCCAGTCTTCGCTGAAATTATACGCCGGGTTTGCCGAAGGCTGTTTGGGCCGGTGCGTTTGCGCGGTGATGTTCACCGGCGCGGACCAGGTAACGCCGCCGTCTTCCGAGGTTTTATACCATACCTCGCGCAGCCCTTCGCCTCTGCGTACTTTCGGTTCGTGCTCGTTGCCGGTGTTGTAAAAAAGAAAAATTCTGCCGGAAGGATAGGCCGGGTCTTGTATGTCCACTACCGGCGCGGGGTTGCCGGCCTGCAGGTTTTCATAATCCACGATGTGCTGCAGCGGGCCCCAGGTTTTGCCGTTGTCCCTGCTTTTTTTCATGACGATGTTGATGTCGCCGAAATCGGCGGCGTTGTTCACCCGGCCTTCGCAAAAGGCCAGCAGTTCGCCGCCCGGCAGGCGAACGATCGCGGGAATGCGGTAACTTTTATGCCCTTCTTCGCCGGAGGTGAATACCGGCACTTTTTTTTGCGCCGCCGCCGTAAAGGAGTAAGCGGCGGCGAGCAGGAGAATGAATATCTTTTTCATGCGTAGTTATTTTCTGATTTAAGCGTTCCGGTGCGATTCGTCAGGTTGCCGTATTTTCCCGGCAAAAGCGCCGCATCCGCCGGAAATACTTTTTCGCGGCCTTTCTTCAAGATAACGCTCCAGCATCTGCCAGCAGCGCAGCTCCTGCCGTGGCAGGTGGAACGGGCCTTTGAACAGGTTGCCTTTCGCCGTTTGCGCCACTTCGCCGTTACGGTGAAGATAACCAAACCATTCGCCGTTTTGCGCATCGTGAAAGCGGCCGTAGGCATAATCGTGCACCTGCCGGTGCCAGCGCGCGTATTTTTCTTCGCCGGTGGCAAGGTAGGCCATCAGCGTGGCGATGATGGTTTCGTTGTGCGGCCACCAGAACTTCATGTCCTGCCAGTATTCCTGCACGGGTTTGCCGTACACGTCGCGGAAATACAGGATGCCGCCGTAGGTTTCGTCCCAGCCGCGTTCCCACATATAATCCAGCATCCGGCAGCCGAGGGCCGTCAGCTGCGGATCGTTGCCGCGGTGCCGCGCTTCCTGCAAAATGAACCATGCGCCTTCGATGGCATGCCCTGGATTGAGCGTGCGCCCGTCGATATGATCGATGATGCTGCCGTCCGGCGCAACGGTTTCCATCACGCAGCGGATGTCGTCTTTCACGAAGTACGTTTCAATTTCGCGGATGCATTGCGAAATGTACGCGTCGCAGCGTTCGTCGCCGGTGGCGGCGCGCAGCTCCTGCGCGGTGTTCAGCAGTATCATGGGCACGCCGATGCCTTTGGCGGGGCGGGTGGCGGTGAATTTAGCCGGCAGCAATTGAGGGTCGGCTGCGTATGCCATACATTTACCGAAAAGATCACGGGCCATGTCCGCCGCTTCGGCGCTGCCGCTTCCTTTGGCATATGCGGCCGATGCGATGACGGCGAAGGTTTCGGAGAAAAAATAACGGCGTTTGCGGATGGGCTGCCCGCTGCGCGTTACGTGAAAGAACATGCGTCCGTCCGTATCAAAACAATGATCGTATAAAAAACGGATACCTGAAGCGGCGCCGTCCAGCCATTCTTTTTCCGGCGAAACGGTGTTGTACATCGTCGCCAGCAGCCAGGCCGCGCGGCCCTGTATCCATACGGCTTTGTCATCGTCTATCAGCGTGCCGTCCGCGTCGCGCATCAGCAGGTAGCCGCCGTGCTCCTTGTCGATGCTGCGGGGAAACCAGAAGGGGAGCGTGTCTTCCAGCAGCTGTTTTTTATAAAAATCCCGCAGGCTTGCGAGTTCGTCCAGTGTGTAGCTCATGACTTATAGACCGTTAACCCGGCCAGGTTTTTTGAGCGCCCGCCGGCGAGGCTGAAAAGATAGCCGAAAACGGCGCAGCTGACCAGCCCGGTGAGCGCGTACAGTAAAAGGTTGATGTTTGCGTACCGGTACACGAGGTATTGGCAGACGCCGCTGGCGATCAGTCCCGCGGCCGCGCCGAAAGCGTTGGCGCGTTTCGTGAAAATGCCGAGGATGAACAATCCCGCGATGCCGCCCGTGAAAAGCCCGAGGATAGTGTTGAACTGGTCCCAGAGCGAAACGATCCCCGTTCCCGCCATCACCAGCGCGATAACGGTGCCGAAGATGCCTACCAGCAAAGTGGAGATCCTCGCCGCGTTCAGGTAATTCCTTTCCGTTTTATGCGGAAAAAATTTGCGGTAAAAATCATTGACGAATACGGTGGACACGGCATTCACGCTGCCGTTCAAACTGCCCATGGCCGCCGCGAAAATGGCGGTGATCACCAGCCCTGAAATGCCGCGCGGCATTTCGTTCACGATGTACCAGGGAAAGATGGTATCCTGCGAATCCAAAGCGATGTTCACTTTTTCAGGATGATGCTGGTAAAAAAGAAAAAGCAAAGTGCCGATGGAAAAAAAGATAAGGGTGGAAGGAAGCGTCATCCAGGCGCCGAGCTTCAGGCTGCTGGCGGCGGTGCGCTCGTCTTTGGTGGTAAGGTACCGCTGCACCACCGTCTGGTCGGTGCCATACACGGTGAGGTTCAGCGCCAGCCCGCCGATCAGCACCACCCAAAGCGTGGGCGACGAAAGGTCGAAATGAAAATCGAGCATGGTCAGCTTGCCGTGCTCCACCACGCTTTTCCATGCTTCGCCCGCGGGAGCGCCCATGTTGAGCGGCAGCAGCACCAGCGCCAGCAAAGCCCCGCCCAGCAGGATGATCACCTGCACCACTTCCGTCCAGATAACGGCTTCCACACCGCCGAGCACGGTGTAAAAAATGCTCACGACGCCCATGATGAGAATGCTGACGGTAACGGGAATGCCGGTGACTACCGACAGCGCGATGCTGGGCAGCAGCAGCACGATG
>CBINIO010000549.1:0-3158 GCA_966250725.1 uncultured Chitinophaga sp. | reverse complement strand
CTCCGCGCCTTCACTTACTTCTATATCGTGCGCGTTTGGGGTGATGTGCCGTTGGTGACCAAATCCAAAACCACCGAAAAACTGGGGCGTACCGATATGAACACCGTGCTTGATTTCGTGGATGCGGAACTGAAAGCGGCCGAAGCCGATCTGCCCCTGCAGTACGCCAATTCCGGCCGCAACGCCATCCGCGCCACCAAAGGCACCGTGTACGCCACGCTGGCGCACAGCCTTGCCTGGCGGCATAAAGACGCCGAGGCGATAACCTGGGCCACCAAAGTGATCGACGGCGGCGTGTACAAGCTCATCAAGGACAGCGAGCCCGATCCCGGCGATGCGCTCGTTAACCCGATGTACCGCACTATCTGGGACGGCCGCTCCGTGGAAGGCATCTTCGAGATCGACTTCGACGCAGGCACCGGCGAATACGGCAGGAACGGCTCATTGGCGAACCTGACGCTTTTTGGCGGCGTATTTTCCGCCAGGTCGCAACCTTACTGGTCGCCCGCTTATATGAAATATGATTCGACTACCGGCAAACGCGCCATCACCCGCATTTCCGACCCGACGATGATCTACCCGGACACGACGGACGACGAACGTTTCCTTACCCTGCTTTCCGCGCCGGTGTCAAGCACCGTCGGGCAGACCTACGTGTTTTCCAAATACGGTTTCGCGGTGGATCCCGTTGCCAACCTTTTTGATGCCAACATCGTGATCTTCCGCATGGCGGACATCATTTTGCTGCGCGCCGAATGCTACGCCCGCCTGCTTAATTACGACGATGCGCGAAAAGACCTGAACACCATCCGCAACCGCGTTTGGCTGGACGACTGGACCGGCGCCGACGCCGATCTTTACCTCGAGATCTTCAGGGAACGCAGCCGCGAGCTGCTGGGCGAAGGCCACTACTTCTACGATCTCGTAAGAACAGGCTTTATCACCGACCCCGATTACGCGAAGATCCCGACAAGGCCCGACATGACACAGACGGATTTCGACGAGGGCGCATGGACCTGGCCCGTAGCGCAGCGCGCGTTCATCGACAACCCGAACATGGAGCAATTGCGTTACTGGCAGCGTTATTAATCGTTAAAACAATTCGTGATGAAAAGATTCAAACTGAAATATCTCCTGGTTGGCGCGGCATTGATCGCGGCGGCGGCAGGCTGTAAAAAAGAACATTATATCGACGGCGGCACGCATACCGGCAAGCTGGATATGGACATTTATTCCTTCCTGCAATCGCGCCCCTTCGAATTCGATACCATTGTAGACATCCTCGACAGAACAGGGCTGGCGGAAGAAGTGAAGAAAAACAACATCACTTTTTTTGCGCCGAAAGACCTCTGTGTGGTGAACTATCTCAAGAAAAGAGGCGGCACCGCGCTGGCGGACGTGCCCGTAGCGGAGCTGAAAGCCGCGATGATGAAATATATCATCCCCGGCAAGCTGATCTGGAGGGACGAAGTTTCGTTCTTTAACGTGCCCGGCGGCGGCGGCGATTACATGATCAACCTCGCCGGAGATTCCATGCTGGTGGACGCGCCTTTGCGCCAGGACTATAACGGCGTAAAAGAAGCCGGCCCGAAGTTTATCCGCATCTGGTACGCGAACGGTTACGCATATGCCCGCTCCAGGAGGTTCGACGCAGCCAACACCTGGCCCGAAACACAGGAGCCCGGCCCGAAATATTATAATCCCTGGGTAAACAGCGGCAACGTGATCACCAGCGACCTGCAGGCCACCAACGGCAACATCCAGGTATTGAACGGCACGCATACCTTCAACTTCCCTTACAAATAGGCGATTCAATTATTTGAACGGAACTTTAAAAACTGCAACATGACTTATAAAAATATAACGGTAAAAGCGGCCCTGGGCCTGGCTATTCTCGGCGGCGTGCTGTACGGCTGCCGCAAGGTAGACCTGCAGGACGGCTACATTGCCGACACCATCCGCTACAAAGACAAGATCATCACCCTTGAAACAGGCCGTGATATCATGAAAGGCGACCTCATCCTCGACCGCACCACCGGCCCCATCACCGTGGAGCTGGTAGACATACATACCAAAGACGGCAAACCAGCCCCTGAAATGCTGCAGGAAGTGGACGCCGTGGAATGGAAAGACGAATTCACCGGCCAGGAAAAATCGCTCGAGGAGCTGGAAGCAAAAAAACAGATCGTAAAACGCCCCGTTTTCGAGATCAATAAATCCGACGGCCGCCTGATATTCAGGAAAGAGAGCTACGACATGGAGGCCAATACCTATATGATCGACGTGAAAGTGACCAACGGCGCGGGCTCGCGCATCCTCAAAGACGCGGTGGAAGTGAACGTGGTAAAAGGCAAGGACTACGAATACCGCAACGACTACGCCTGGATCGTGTGCGCGGACTACGACTGGGACAACTGCGCTCCCTATTTCGACTCCGTGAACATCCAGATCGAAAGCTTCAAGTATATGGGCCCCGGCAGCATGATGACCTGGAAATTCAAGGACCAGAACGGCGTTATCATGGACCCGAGGAAATTTCCCGAAGGCAGCAAGCAGAAAGGCAAACGCCTGGAAGACTTCGTGTTCGCCTATCGTGAGTTCGAAGACCGCCTGGAATACGATTGCGCGTTCCCCTTCAACGCAGGCAGCAGCCCCCGCGAATTTGAATGGTGGGTGCCCGGCTCTTCCTTTAACAAAGACGAACGGCATGATATGTTCGCCGCCGTATTCTTCCAGATATTCAGGCCCGGCAAATGGGAGATCGTTTGGAAGGTACAGCTGCTAAACCAATAGTTTTCATAAGCAATTGATTTGAATTACTGAAAAAACAAGGCCCTGGTTTCGTACCGGGGCCTTTCCTTATTTCTTATTCGTCATGATCTTCCCTTTCATCTGCGTCATAAACGCATCCCGGTAAGTTTCCCCCACCGGCACCGCGTCGTCCGTATGCTCGAGGTACACGAGGTTCCCTTCTATCATCCTGATAAACCCCGTGGCCAGCAGGAAAGATTTGTGCGTGCGCGCGAAATCCCCCGACGGCAGCCGTTCTTCAAGGTCTTTCATGTTCAGCAGCGCAATGATCTTTTCGCCCTGCCGGGTGTGGATCTTTACATAGTTTTTCAGCCCTTCTATAAACACGATGTCTTTGATGTTGATCT
>CBINIO010000548.1:0-3164 GCA_966250725.1 uncultured Chitinophaga sp. | reverse complement strand
ACACCATGCTGAAGGCTTCCAGCTCGTTGGGAGGCGTGGTCACGGGCACGTCCGTACGAACGAGGTCCATGGACGACTCGTATTTGTAAGCGCCCCATATGTCCGTTTGTTTATTGATGATGACGGTCCATTTGGAAGGCGTGGGAATGGCGTAAAGCGTGTACCGGCCTTTGGGAACCAGCTTGTTGCCGATGGTTACGGGACGGTAAAATTCCACTTCGGTGGCTTCGTTCGCGCCCAGGCGCCATACTTTGCCGTATTCCAGGAGGTTGCCGAAAATGGGGCGTCCTTTTTTCTGCGGGCGGCTGAAGATGGCGCGGGCCACCAGTGTGCCGGGCTCGCCTTTTACTTTGCACACATAAGGGTACATGACGGGATAATAGGCCATGTCCATCGGGCTCGGGTCCAGCGGCGGCAATTTCTTTTCCTGGGCATTGGCTAACGATGCGGCGGCAAGACCGGCGATCACCAGTATCGATTTGAGCGTATTCATATCAAGTGGAGGTTTAAATTTGTTCAAACCTACGGGTTTTTCATAAAACCGTGAAAAACGGAAATGTCCGGTGGCGGTTTTTTGCGGATCACCGGTTATGCGGGTACGCCGGCTTTTACGACCGGGGCCGCCTTTCGGGCGCGTCGTTTTTACACAGGCCCGGAAATTCAAGCTCAAAGCTCCTTCAGCCCTTCATTTCGCATAAAAGCAACAGCATCCGGGAAAAAACTATCATAACATGTCTGCAAGGCGTCGTAATGATTTGTGAGCACGCCGAAAGGCACGCTGGCCGGGTGAGGGAAATGGCTGGCGCGGCGCACCAGGCCGGTGAAGCTCTTCAGTACGCCGTCCCGCTGCCGGTAATGGTACAGCCAGTCCTGCGTGCGCATATAATGGAACACCTGCCTGAAAACGGGCGGCAGCGGCTCTTTCCGCGCTTCGATGATGCGGTAGGTGTTTTCGGAGAACACGGCCAGCGAGCTGTCCGTAAAATGCGCGGCGTCGTTGGCGAGATAATGATCGTACACCACGTCCATGAACACGCCGCCGTAAAGGCCGCAGCTGGGGCGGAAAATATCCCTGGCCTCGCGGGTGGCCGGGTGATGGTCGGTGTATTCGTCGAGGGCGCGGTGAAGGCGTATGCCGCGGCGCACGTCTTCCGGGAACGTATACAGCTGCCTGCCTTTTACAAAGTCCGCGATCATTTGCCCGGTGGTAACGGCCGGATCATGAAAAGATAAATATGCGTGGGCGAGATAGTTCATCAGTGGTTGAGCGGTGTTGACGGTCAATGAGCGGCAAGGTCATGGTAACCGCGCGCGCTGTATGCCGAAGATAGTTATAATCCGCCAGCGTTTGTCCGTTTCCGCAACAGGGTGTCCGCTTTCGAAAACGGGCGCCGCGCGTCTACCGGCCGTCACCGCACTTTCACTTTAACAAACTCTTAACCCTGAAACGTGCAACATTTGCCTTTTCCGCTCAACTCCTTTATCCGCAAGGTTTTCGCGGGTCTGTTCGCGGCGGATTTATGTATGCGTGATAACATCCATAACATTCCCTTCATGTACGTAAACCAATCATACCAATCCGCTTGCCGCACGTCACGCGCCGGTGTACTTTTACATCGTTAACAGCAAACAAGTTCTTTATTTAGTAATCACCATTCAAAAACAGGATAAAATTTTTCCGCCATGAAAAAACTTATCGCCATTTTAACCTTTGCAGCCGTGATTACCAGCAGCGCAGCTTTTGCCCTGGACGGCCGGACCATCGACAACAAAAAAGTGATGGAATCATTTAACAAGGAATTCGTAGGCGCAGCCAATGTTTCCTGGTATCACACAGCGGACAAGTACATCGCTAAATTTACCATGAGAGCATCCAAAGTGACCGCGCATTTCGACAGGGAAGGGAACCTGCTCGCCACCTCCCGTTACATTACCGATTCAGAATTGCCGCTGAACGTAATTACGAGGATGATGAAAAAGTACCCCGACCAGAAGATCCACTGCGTAGTGGAATACGATTCCGAAGGCGCGACCACTTACGTGATCACGCTCGAAAGCAAAACACACTGGACTATTCTGAAAGCCGAATCAAACGGCAATCTCACCAGGATGAAAAGATTAACGAAAGCATAACCGAGTTTTAGTTTTAGTTTTAGTCAGTATAACCGTTCCGTTTCCCACGGAACGGTTTTTTTATTTGTGGTAAACCTGCCGTTTATCGTACCTTTGCGGCTTGTACACAAGCAAAATACTGTACTGATATGAACAAAGGACCGATCTCTCAATTTATCGAGCATCATTACCGCCATTTCAACGCGGCGGCATTGGTAGATGCGGCTAAAGGATACGAAACGCACCTGCTGGAAGGGGGCAAGATGATGGTGACCCTCGCCGGGGCCATGAGCACCGCGGAGCTGGGCATTTCCTTCGCGGAAATGATCCGTGCCGGGAAGGTGGACATCATATCCTGCACCGGCGCCAACCTGGAAGAAGATATCATGAACCTGGTGGCCCACACGCATTACAAACGCGTGCCGCATTACCGCGACCTCAGCCCGCAGGACGAATGGGAACTGCTGGAAGGCGGCTTCAACCGTGTAACGGACACCTGTATTCCCGAAGAAGAAGCGTTCCGCCGTATCCAGCAGCATATCGTAAAGATCTGGAAAGACGCTGAAGCAAAAGGCGAACGTTATTTCCCGCACGAATACATGTACAAGCTGCTGCTCAGCGGCGTGATGAAAGAAAACTACGAGATCGACCCGAAAAACAGCTGGATGATCGCCGCGGCCGAAAGGAATATCCCCATCGTGGTGCCGGGCTGGGAAGACAGCACCATGGGCAACATCTTCGCGTCCTACGTGATCAAGGGCGAGCTGAAAGCCACTACCATGAAGAGCGGCATCGAATATATGGTGGAGCTGAGCGACTGGTACCGGAAAAACTCTTCCGGGAAAGGCGTGGGCTTTTTCCAGATAGGCGGCGGCATCGCGGGCGACTTCCCCATTTGCGTGGTGCCCATGATGTACCAGGACCTCGAGTGGACGGACGTTCCGTTCTGGAGCTACTTCTGCCAGATCTCCGATTCCACCACTTCCTACGGTTCCTATTCCGGCGCGGTGCCCAACGAAAAGATCACCTGGGGCAAGCTGGACATTCATACG
>CBINIO010000547.1:0-3165 GCA_966250725.1 uncultured Chitinophaga sp. | reverse complement strand
GTGATGCGGCGCTCGCCCAGCGTTTGCTGCACGGTGAGGTAAGGCCTGATCTGTCAGAGCAGGAGCGCGAGCAGGGCGTACCACACGCTGCCGCTGAGAATAAGAAAGCTGACCTCGATGGCCTGCCGCCAGGAATACGATTCCGCCATCAGGCTGACCATCACCAGCAGGCAGCCCAGCCCGATATTGCCGCCGCGGTTGCCGTAAATGAGCAGCATGCTGTAAAAGAAGCTGCAGAGACCCACCCATACGGTCAGCAGCGGCCAGAAGGGCAGCAGCAGGCCGGTGCCGAGGGCGGTGATAAAAATAAGGACGGTGCTGATGATGAGGCCGTTCCGCTTATGAACGATGGTGCCGGGCACGTCCGCCAGCGCGGTGCAGAGCGCGCCCATCGAAATGGCGATGCCTGCTTCCAGGTGGCCGATGGCGGCGAAAATAACGGAGGGTACAACCACGCTCAGCGTGGTGCGAAGCCCGTTGCTGAAATGATAACTGAAAATAAAGGCTTTCGCTTCTTTGGTCCAACGTTCTTGCATTGCGGCAAAATTACAAATATCAGGGTGTATTTATGCGTTGTGGATGTAATGCATATAACTTTTGCATCCAGCTCATTTTCAGGAAGATACTATATCTTTTAGAGGGTGGATGGGTATAAATTATCCCCAGGTGTGTATAAATAAACGCCATTATTATAATAACGGGGATTAAATTACCGGTAGTTGCCATATCGCGAAAAACGCTGACCCCACAGCCCCGCCCGTTCGAGATGCGGGAATCAGCAGAATTCGACTATCTTTGGCGGCCAAATCATTCATTCGTAATCCGAGAAATGTGCGTTTAAAAACACTAGAGATCAAAGGTTTTAAAAGTTTTGCGGACAAAACCGTACTGCACTTCGATGAAGGGGTGACGGGCGTTATCGGTCCCAACGGCTGCGGAAAAAGCAATATCATCGACTCCATCCGCTGGGTGATCGGCGAGCACAAGATCAGCAACCTGCGTTCGGAGAACCAGGCCGGTCTTGTATTCAACGGCTCGCGTACCCGCTCCGCCAGCGGCATGGCCGAAGTAAGCCTCACCTTTGAGAATACCAAGAATGTGCTGCCCACCGAGTTCACCACGGTTACGATTACACGTAAATTCTACAAGAACGGGGACAGCGAGTACCGCCTCAACGACGTGGCCTGCCGCCTCAAGGATATCCACAACCTCTTCCTCGATACCGGCGTCAGCACCGACTCCTACGCCATCATCGAGCTGGGGATGGTGGACGACATTATCAAGGACAAAGAAAATTCCCGCCGCCGCATGCTGGAACAGGCTGCGGGCATTTCCATTTATAAAACGCGGAAAAAAGAGGCCAAATCCAAGCTGGACGCTACGGAAGGCGATCTGAACCGCATCGAGGACCTCCTTTTCGAGATCAACAACAACCTGAAAACCCTGGAAAGCCAGGCCAAAAAGGCGGAACGTTTTTACGAGATCAAAAAGGAATACAAGGAAGCGAGCATCGAGCTTGCCAAAGCCGCGCTCGAAGGGTTCAACATCACTTTCCGCGACCTCACCGAGCAGCAGCAGCAGGAAACCGACCGCAAAATGGCCCTGGAAGCCGAGATCAGCACGGACGAAGCGGCCGTGGAGCAGGACAAGCTGCATTTCGTGGCGAAAGAACGGGAACTGCAGGCCATGCAGCGCGAGTTCAACGAGCTGGTGTCCACCATCCGCACCAAAGAGAACGATAAGAACCTCGCCACGCAGCAGCTTACTTACCTGCGCGAACGCGAAAAAAGCCTCACCGATTTCCTGGACAATGCCGAAGGTACCGTGACCGGTCTTACCGAATCCATCGCCTTTACCGAAACGCAGGTGGCGGACGAGCAGGAAGTGTTCGACTCCATGCAGGACGAGCTGGAAACCCTCCACGAAATGGTGGACGAGAAAAAACATCATTTCCAGGAAAAGAAGCTGGCCCTCGAAAATTTCCGTAAAGACCAGCAGCAATGGCAGCGCCAGCAGTTCGAAGCGGAAAAGAAAGTGGCCGTGGCCGATACGGCCGTGCAAAACCTGCAGCGCGGCATCCAGCAGCTGCAGGAGGAAAAGACCAGCCGCGAAACGCAGATACAGCAGCTGGAAGACGAAAAAGGCGTACTGCAGGAAACGCTCGAGAACAGCAAGGAAGAGCTGGCCGATATGGTAGCGTTCCAGGAAGAGACAAAAGGAAAGATACTCGCCACACAAAGCGAGATAGAAGGGCTGCGCGACAGGCTGGTGGACGAAAACCGTTCCCTCGATTCCAAAAAGAACGAGTACGACCTGCTGAAATCCCTCGTGGACAGCCTGGAAGGTTATCCCGAAAGCATCAAGTTCCTCAAAAAGAACAGCGACTGGAACAACAAAGCGCCCATCCTCAGCGATATATTTTTCTGTAAAGAAGCCTATCGCACCTGTATAGAAAATCTGCTCGAGCCTTACCTCAACTATTACGTGGTGAACAACGCGGAAGAGGCCATCACGGCCATCCGCCTGCTCGATCTCCATAAAAAAGGCAAAGCCAACTTTTTCATCCTCGACCAGTTCAACCACCAGGCCGGCAACCTGTTCACCCCGCCGGGCACCGTGCCCGCGCTGGACGTGGTGGAGATAGATGAAAAGTACAAAGGGCTGGGCAATTACCTTCTTGGCAAAGTGTTCATCGCCGAAGACCTGGCCGCCATCAGCTTTGCCGAGCTGCCCGAGCAGGACGTGCTCATCACCGAGCAAAGCGGCCGCATGCACCGCGGCAAATACAGCATGAACGGCGGTTCCGTGGGGCTGTTCGAAGGAAAGAAGCTCGGCCGCGCCAAAAACCTCGAAAAGCTGGACGCGGAGATCCGCACGCTGGAAGCCAACGTGGCCGATCTCAAATCGCGCCTGCAGGCCAAGCACGACGAAGTGCTCGGGTACAACAGCCAGCTGAACGAAAACAAGATCAACGCGCTGCGCGAAAAGGTGAACCAGCTCAACAACCAGCTGTTCGGCCTGCAGAACCGCATCGAGAACTTCCATCACCTCATCGAAACCGGCAACAAACGCCTCGCCGAAATGGAAGCCTCGCTGGCCGCCAACGAACAAAGCATTTCCAGCGTGCGCGACAGATCGAGGATCGCCTTCGCTCCCGCCGAGACG
>CBINIO010000546.1:0-3193 GCA_966250725.1 uncultured Chitinophaga sp. | reverse complement strand
ATACCAGCGGGCCGGTTCAACTTTAACGTGTTTGCGGATCATGTTAAAGCCCATCGCCTTTGTTTTTTCCACGTCGAATTTCAACGCTTCGTCGGAAGGCGCGGTATAGAGGCCGTCAGGCCACCAGCCCTGGTCGAGCGGGCCGTACTGGAAAAGGAATTTATTGTTGAGCAGCATGCGCTGCACGCCCTGCGCGTCTTTCCCGAGGGAAATTTTGCGCATCGCGAAATAGCTCTTCACTTCGTCCACCGCTTTGCCTTTCCGCACGATGCTCATTTGCAGGTCGTACAGGAAAGGATCGGAAGGGCTCCACAAATGCGGGTCGCCGATGTTCAGCACCGCGGTGGCGCCGGGCGCGGCTTCCGCTTCGGCTACTTTTTCACCGTTCTTCCAGGCCGTAAACACGACTTTGTCATCCTCCGCGGGGTTCACCACCGTACTGGAAATGGTAAGCGTTTTTGCGTCGATGTCGGGCGTTTGGTGAACGGCGGACAGATAAGTGCCGGGCACGGTCTCGAGCCAAACGGTCTGCCAGATGCCGGTTACGGGCGTGTACCAGATGCCCTCGGGCTTGCGCACCTGTTTGCCGCGGGGCTGCGGGCCTTCGTCCGTCGGGTCCCATACCTTCACGGTCAGCTCCTGCTTTTTCCCTTTTTTGAGCAGCGGGGTTATGTCGAAAGAAAACGGGTCGAAACCGCCGGTGTGCGTTCCGGCCAGCTGACCGTTCACATATATGTCCGCTTTCCAGTCCACCGCGCCAAAGTGCAGCAGCGTTTTGCGGCCTTTGGAACCGGCGGGCAGCTCAAACGACTGCCGGTACCACAACAGCTGGTCCTTGCCCACGGTTTTGCCCACGCCCGACAGCGAGGACTCGATGGCGAAAGGCACCAGTATCTTCCCCTGCCATTGCTCCGGCACGCCGGCATCGCGCGGCGTGAGGGCGTAATTCCATAATCCGTTGAGATTTTTCCAGTTATCGCGCACGAACTGCGGGCGCGGGTATTCCTGCAAAGCGCTGTCAGGGTTCAGCTGCTCGCCCCAGGGCGTGCTGATCTTTCCCGGTACGGGTTTCCATTCCTGTGCGTTCGCCACCGATGCCGCGAACAGCAAAATAAATAGTTTCTTCATAGACCTTTTGAATATAGACCTGTTTAATATTTGACAAAGCATGTACGAAACAAAATAGGCATAAAATTTTTATCTTTCATACATGAAAACTTTTGTTATCTCCGCCCTGCTGCTTTGCAGCGCCACGTTATGCGCCGCGCAGGCGCGCAGCCTCTTCAACGGCAAAGACCTTACCGGATGGCATGTGGACGTGCCCGCGATGGATAAAGACACCGGCGCCATCAATCCCTTCATCGTCCGGAACGGCCTGCTGGTAAGCCTCGGCAATCCGCAAGGCCATCTTATCACCGACGCTTCCTATCACGATTACCGCATCGAGACCGAATACCGCTTCGCGGGCAAGCCCGGCAACTGCGGCCTGCTCGTGCATGCTTCCACCCCCCGCGTGCTGTACGGCATGTTCCCCAAATCGCTCGAAGTGCAGATGATGCATAAGAACGCCGGGGATTTCTGGTGCATCGGCGAGAACGTAACGGTGGACAGCATGGAGGTGTACCGCGGCCCGAAAGAAAAATGGGGCGTGGTGGACGGCACCACCCGCCGCGTGAGGAACCGTACGGACAATTCCGAAAAGCCGCTCGGCGAATGGAACACCATGGTGGTGGAATGCGTGGGAAATAAAATAATGGTGTGGGTGAACGGCGACCTGGTGAACAGCGGTTACAACCTCACCGCGTCCAAAGGCAGCATTGCGCTGCAGGCGGAAGGCGCGGAGGTCGAGTTCAGGAAAGTGATGCTGACGCCGATCAAACGGTTCACCGCGAAAAAATAAACGACGGCCGCAGCACACGCTGCGGTTTTTTTTGCCCCTGCCGTAAGTTTTTCCATTTTCCCTCAACTAACAGGGAAACGAATACCGAAAGATCATGGACGAAAGGCAATTTCTGCAGCTGCTGGGCGAGCATGAAGGCATTATTTTCAAAATATGCCGCCTGTACCGGGATACGCCCGAAGACCGGGAGGACCTGTTCCAGGAGATCGTGTACCAGCTTTGGAAAAGCCTGCCCGGTTATGAGGCCCGCTCGAAGTTTTCCACCTGGCTTTACAAGATCGCGTTAAGCACCGCCCTGGTACATTTCAGGCGCAGGCGGCCGGCCATCGTATATATGCCCGCCCTGCCCGAAGTGCCCGCACAGGCGGAGGAGAACAGGCTGCTGGAACTGCTGGCCCCGCTGGACGCGGCGGACAAGGCGTTGATGGCGCTGTACCTGGAAGACCTGAGCTACGCGGAAATCGCCGAGATCACCGGTATCACCGAAAACAACGTTGGCGTGCGGCTCAACAGGGTGCGCGCCAGGATCAAAAAACATGTAAACGCAAACTCATGGAAGAATTAAAAGCCGCATGGCAGCATATGGGGGCGGGTCACAAAAGCCCGGAAGAACTGAAAAACTATCTCCGCAAAATGCCGGTACGCCGGAACGTATTGTTCCAGATGATCGCGGAAACGGCGCTGTTCACGCTGTTCCTGCTGTTCTACTACGACGCGTTCGACGGGCATGCGAAACCGCTTTACCTGAACGCGCTGCTGGCCGGGGCCGTCGGTTTTATTGTGCTGCATAACGTTATCGGCATCGTGCAGGCGATGAACGTGCTGAAGGGAAAACATTTGCGGGAAGTGCTGGCCGCTTACTCCGCGCGCCTGAAAGTATTCGCGGTGATCTCGGTGGCGAGCCGCGCGGCGATGTATATCTGTTTCCTGTTGTTCTTTACGTACGCGGTGGAGCTGAACGTTTTTAAAGTATGGATACTGATCGCGGCGGCCATTATTTTCCTGGCGCAGATGATCCTGCTGGTGCGGATGTGGATGAAACGCATCGCGGCGGCGGACCCCGGGCGGTTCGCGGAGGAATAAGCGGGAAACAAAAAACCCTCCCGTTAAAACAGGAAGGCGCTTACCAAAATCGATTAAAAAAGTCTATGTATGCATACACCCGGTGAAATCCCATGCCCTGCATGGTGAAAGCATAATAAGATGCATGCTCAGGCGGAAAGAGGCCCCTTCGGGACGGTAAAATGAGTTGTTAATACGTTTTTATCCAGGCCAGGGAAAAAATAATGCAGT
>CBINIO010000545.1:0-3207 GCA_966250725.1 uncultured Chitinophaga sp. | reverse complement strand
GGCGGATGATCGCTTTCGGGCAGATTTGTCCTTCCTCGGCAATCGTCTGCCCGAAAAAAAAATTATCGCCAAAAAATTCGGCTTACCCGCGCCCAAGTGGTTGGAAAGCTGGCTGCAGGTGGTAAACGTATTAAGAAATCACAGCGCCCATCATTGCCGGCTATGTTACAAAAGGTTCGGCTACCCGCCGAAATATATGCACAAATCGCTCCGGCCGTGGTTAAAAAAACAAGCCCCGGCGGAAAGCCCCATCCGCGAATTGGTATATTATCAGATATGCACGGTAAAGTTCCTGCTGGATCGCTGCAGCCCGGTGAATGAATTTGTCGGTAAACTAAAAGCGCTGTTAATGAAATTCCCCAGTATCGACCTTCAGAAAATGGGGTTCCCGGAAGATTGGGCGCATGAAGACCTCTGGGCGGGTACTTCCTGACATCCGCAAACAAAAAAGGCGCCCCACCCGGAGCGCCTTTCCATATTAACATTCTCAAATCCTATTGCAATTTCTCCAGCGCAGCTTTCAGCGCGGCCAGCATTGCCGGTATCTCTTCCTTCACGCAGGTGCCCACGCTCAGGCGGTACCAGGGGGAAGTTCTCGCGGAACCGAAAGCATAGAACGGCACTACCGCCAGCTTCGCTTCGTTGAGGATATAAGTGGTCACCGCGCCCTGGTCTTCGAGCACTTTGCCGTCGGCGGTCTTTTTGCCTACGAGGTCGAGCTTGATGGTCAGGTAGATGGCGGCCTGCGGCGCGATGGCGTCAACTTTATGACCGGCTTTTTTCAGCGCGTCGAACCCTTCGTAGATCTTCACGAGCCTTTCTTCCACTTCGCCTTTGAAGTGTTTCAGGTATTTATCCACGGCTTCTTTCTGTACGAGGTATTTGGCGGCGGCTTTCTGTTCTGCCATGGGGCTCCATGCGCCCACGTGGGAGAGGATGGCTTTCATTTTCGCCATTACGTGTTTGGGACCCAGCGCCCAGCCCACGCGTACGCCGGTGCCGGCAAACGCTTTGCTCATCCCGTCGATGAACACGGTGTAGTTCTTCATTTCAGGACGGAGGCTTACCGGGTTGTAGTGCTGCGTGTCGCCGAAGGTCAGCACCCAATACATCTGGTCGAACAGCACGTACAGCGGTTTTTCGCCTTCGCCGCGGCTTTTGTTCTCGGCCAGCACCATATCGCAGATCTCTTCCAGCTGTTTTTTGCCAAAGGTGGTGCCGGTGGGGTTCTGCGGCGAGCAGAGCGCCAGCAGCGTCGCGCCTTTCAGCAGCGGTTTCAGTTCGGCCGCGGTGGGCATGAAGTCGTTCTCCACTTTGGTTTCCAGCACTACGTGCTCGCCTTCCAGGAAGTGGGTGTAGTGGTTGTTGTTCCATGAAGGGGTGGCGTAGATCACTTTCTCGCCACGGTCAACTATGGTGCGGTAGGTCGCGTAAATGATCGGGCGGCCGCCGCAGGAGATCACGATCTCGCTCGCGGGGTCGAAGGTGATGCCTTCGCGTTCGGCGATGAACTCGCCAACGGCTTTGCGCAGCTCGGCAATGCCGTCCGCCGGCGGATAGTTGGTGTATTTGGCCTTGTACGCCTCGATGATCTCGTGCTCGAACTCGGCCGGGATGGGGAACACCTTGGGGTCAAAGTCACCGATGGTGAAATTGTAGATCTTTTCACCCTTAGCCTGCTTTTCCTTGATCTCTCCGGCAAGTTTGATAATTTCGGAACCTATCAGCGTTTCGGCTAAATGAGACAGTTTCATAACCCCTGTTTTTTGTTTTTAATGAATGGATTGTTTTTGCGCCCGCAAAACTAACCGATTTATTAATAATTTAAAAGAAACCGCAAATGGTTTCCAATATTTTCAAGATTCCGCCAAAAAACTATGATTTCATTCAAAAACAGGCCTTTTTCCTGCATATTTAGCAAGGATTAAAATTTCCGCTAATGCTTGCTGCTGCTAACACCGGATGTGGAAAAGCCGTCGCCGATCATTCGCAAAACTTTCTATCTTTAACCTTACATTTGCAACAATTATTATTAACCTTATGAAGTTTATCGTTTCTTCCTCTACTTTATTAAAACAATTGCAACAGATCAGCGGCGTGATCAACTCCAACACGGTATTACCCATTCTGGAAGATTTCCTTTTTATGATCGAAAAGAATGAGCTGACCGTGGTGGCTACCGACCTGGAAACCGTTATGAAGGTAAAGCTGGAGGTGGAAGCCAAAGAAAGCGGCCGCATCTGTATTCCTGCAAAGATCCTGATGGACTCCCTGAAGAACCTGCCGGAACAGCCGCTTACTTTTAATATAGACCTCAACTCTTTCGCCGTGGAGATCACTTCCGACAACGGCAAGTATAAAGTAATGGGCGAAAACCCCGAGAACTTCCCGAAAGAGCCCGCCGCCGAAGACGCTACCAAGTTCGAAATGCCCTCCGGCGCGCTGATCACCGCGATCAACAAAACCCTGTTCGCCGTCAGCAACGACGACCTCCGCCCGCAAATGACCGGCGTGTTCTTCGAGCTCAACCCGGAGAACCTCACCTTCGTCGCCACCGACGCGCACAGGCTGGTAAAATACATCCGCACCGATGTGAAATGCCCGCAGGCAGACAGTTTCATCGTGCCCAAAAAGCCGCTGAACCTGCTCAAATCCGCCATCCCCGACAACGACAGCACCCTGCAGGTAGCTTACAGCGGCAACCACTTCTTTGTAACGCATGAGAACGCGCAGATGATCTGCCGCCTCATCGACGCCCGATTCCCGGACTACAAGGTCGTGATCCCGAAAGAAAATCCTTACCGTCTCACGCTCGTGAAAAACGATTTCCAGAACGCATTAAAACGCGTGGGCGTGTTCGCCAATAAAAGCACCAACCAGGTAGCCCTCAGCATCAGCGGCTCCGAGCTGCAGCTCTCCGCGCAGGATGTCGACTTTTCTTTTGAAGGCAACGAACGCATGAGCTGCCAGTATAGCGGCGAAGACATGCAGATCGCATTCAACGCAAAATTCCTCATCGAAATGCTGCACGCCGCCGAAGGGGACGAGATCACCATCGACCTCAGCGCGCCCACCAAAGCCGGCATTCTCCGCCCCGTTGAAAAAGCGGAAGAGGAAGACCTGCTTATGCTCGTGATGCCGCTGCTCATGAACAACTAAAAAATCCTTCAGCAATACAAAAGCCGTTATCGATCGATAACGGCTTTT
>CBINIO010000544.1:0-3210 GCA_966250725.1 uncultured Chitinophaga sp. | reverse complement strand
TCAGCGCGCCTTCCGAAGTGTCGAGCACACGGCTCATTTCTTCGTAGGGCATTTCGTCGTAATAACGAAGGTTGAACACGGCCCGCTGCTTTTCAGGCAGGCTCAGTATGGCGTTCTGTAATTTCCATTCTATTTTCCCCACATCGTATTGCGGCTCCGACTGCAATTTGTTGGCGAGCCCCGTTTCCACGTCGGACAGCGAAATGGCGGATTTGCGCTTCAGCTGCTCGAGGAAGGTGAGGCATTCGTTGGTGGCTATCTTGTAAAGCCAGGTGTACAGGCGGGCGTCTTCCCGGAAGCTGTCCAGGTTCTTCCAAACCTTGATGAACACGTTTTGCAGCACGTCGTTCGCATCGTCGTGATCGATCACCAGCCGCCTGGCGTGCCAGTATAATCTTTCCTGGTACTTCCGCACAATGAGCGTGAATCCCTTTTCCTTCGTACCCGGTTCCCTGAAAAGCGCCAGTAATTCTTTATCTTCTTGCGTTACTGCCATAGGCGGTCAAACAGTGTAATGATCCATGGATGGATGTTGTAGAGCATATAAATATACCAATATCCACGGAATCGGGCCCATAAACGGAAAAAACCATCACTAGGATGGTTTTTTGCCTGCAAGGTTTAATGCCTTTATAAATTTTAACCTTTTTTTCTGGCGATGGCCCTTTCGGCCGCTTCCACGATCTGGGGCGTGTCCAGACCGTATTTTTTGAGCAGGTCCAAAGGTTTGCCGCTTTCGCCGAAGGTATCGTTGGTGCCGATGTATTCGATGGGGATGGGCAGATGACGGGCCGCTACCTGCGCGATGCTGTCTCCCAGGCCGCCCAGCACGTTATGTTCCTCGGCGGTTACCGCGCAGCGGGTTTTGGTGATGGATTTCAGCACTGCTTCCTCGTCCAGCGGCTTGATGGTGTGGATGTTGATCAGCTCCACGCTGTAGCCTTTCTCTTCGAGGATGCGGCCGGCTTCCACGCATTTCCATACGAGGTGGCCGCAGGCGAACAGGGTAATGTCCGTGCCTTCGTTGAGCACCTGGGCTTTCCCGATCTCGAACTTTTGGTCTTCAGCGGTAAAGTTGGGCCATTTCGGGCGGCCGAAACGGAGATATACCGGGCCTTCGTAATCCGCAACGGCGATGGTGGCGGCTTTGGTCTGGTTGAAGTCGCAGGGCACGATCACCGTCATACCGGGCAGCATTTTCATCATGCCGATGTCTTCCAGTATCTGGTGGGTGGCGCCGTCTTCCCCGAGGGTAAGGCCCGCGTGGGATGCGCAGATCTTCACGTTTTTGCCGGAGTAGGCCACGCTCTGGCGGATCTGGTCGTACACGCGGCCGGTGGAAAAGTTGGCAAAAGTGGTGGTGTAAGGAATTTTTCCGCCGATGGTGAGGCCCGCGGCCACGCCGATCATATTGGCCTCGGCGATGCCGCATTGCACAAAGCGGTCCGGAAATTCCTTGATGAACGCCTGTAGTTTCATGGAGCCCAGCAGGTCTGCCGTAAGCGCCACTACGTTAGGGTTCCGCTTGCCTGCTTCGAGGATGCCCTCGCCAAACCCGGCGCGGGTTTCCTTTTCGTTCAGAACTTGTATGTCTTTTACCATAAGGCCGATAATTTATAAGCCGCAAAGCTAGTAAAATAAAATTTTTAATTGTTCAAAACCCTGTCCCTTAACGCCACTTCCCACTGCCAGGCGGTGCGCATCATTTCCTCGATGCCGGCTTTCGGGTCCCAGCCCAGCTCGCGGCGGGCCTTGGTGTTGTTGGCGTAGATCGCGATCACGTCGCCGGGGCGTTCGGCGCCCAGCTCGTAGTTCAGCTTCATGCCGGATATTTTCTCGAACGCGTTGATGGCTTCCAGCACGGTTACGCCGGTGCCGGTGCCGAGGTTGAACACTTCGAGGTTCTTGGTATTGCGTTTGTCGATCAGGTACTGCAGGGCTTTGGTGTGCGCGTTGGCGATGTCCATTACGTGGATGTAATCGCGGATGCAGGAGCCGTCGCGGGTGGGATAGTGGGTGCCGAACACGGTCACTTTCGGCAGCTTGCCGATGGCGGTTTGCGTGATCACGGGCACCAGGTTATCCGGCTTGCCCAGCGGCAGCTCGCCGATCAGCGCGGAAGGGTGCGCGCCCACGGGGTTGAAATACCGCAGCAGGATGCTTTGCGTGGGGTTCACGCGGCTGTAGTCCTCGATGATCTGCTCGCCCATCTGCTTGGTGCGGGCGTAGGGAGACTGCGCTTCGCCCAGCGGGGTTTCTTCCACCACGGGCAGCTCTGTGGCGTTGCCGTACACGGAGCAGGAGGAGGAGAACACGAAGTTCGGGATGTTGAACTCCTTGATGCATTTCAGCACGTTCACCAGCGAGGTAAGGTTGTTCTGGAAATAGAACAGCGGGTCGTTCACGGACTCGCCTACGCTTTTGAGGGCCGCAAAATGGATCACGCCCACGATGTCGCGGTTTTCGTGGAACACCGCGTTGGTGTCTTCCAGGTTGCACAGGTCCACTTTGTAATTGCGTATTTTTTTGCCGGTGATCTTTTCCACCCCTTCGAGCAGCTGGGTGGAGCTGCGAATGTTGCTGTCTACAGACACGACGTCGAATCCGTTGTTGATCAGGTCTACGATGGTATGCGAGCCGATGTATCCGCAACCTCCGGTAACGAGGACTTTTTGCATATATAGAGCGTTATTTTATCAGGTTCATCAGGTAAGCGCCGTAGCCGCTTTTTACGAGCGGCTGAGCGAGTTCTTCCAGTTGTTTTTTATCCAGGAAGCCTTTGCGGTAGGCGATTTCTTCGATGCAGGCGATCTTGATGCCCTGCCGCTGTTCTATCACCTGCACGAATTGCGAGGCCTGCATGAGCGAATCGAAGGTGCCGGTATCGAGCCAGGCGGTGCCGCGCGGCAGGATGGACACTTTGAGCCTGCCCCTGCGGAGGTATTCCCGGTTCACGTCGGTGATCTCGTACTCGCCGCGGGCGCTGGGCTGAAGGTTTTTTGCGATATCCACCACCTCGTTGTCGTAAAAGTACAGGCCGGGCACCGCATAGTTCGATTTGGGCTTTTCGGGCTTTTCCTCGATGCTCACGGCCTTCATTTCCTGGTCGAATTCCACCACGCCGTAGCGTTCCGGGTCGGACACCTGGTATGCGTACACGATGCCGCCTTCGGGTTTGGTGTTGTTCGCCAGCTGCGTTCCGAGGCCAGC
>CBINIO010000543.1:0-3228 GCA_966250725.1 uncultured Chitinophaga sp. | reverse complement strand
ACGGTTGTTGGAAGGCACGTATCCTTCTATCGCTTTTTTTATCGTTTCACCCGGCACCTTAAAATGCAAACCGATGGCGATGGCCGCCATTACATTGGGGAAGTTGTATTCGCCCACCAGCTGCGTGCGCACATGTCCCGCTTCCACCGCTTCCAGCTCCAGCAAAGCAGTTCCGGGAAAAGGCGCGCCCGCGTAATCCGCTTCGCCGCGGCCGTAGGTAACGATGTTGGGGATGCCTTCGCTCATTTCCACGAGGTACGGATAATCCTTGCAAACGAATGCCGTGCCTTCGTTGTCCCGTAGGTGATCGTACAGCTCGCCCTTCGCGATCCGCACGCCTTCCTCGCCGCCAAAGCCTTCCAGGTGCGCTTTGCCGATATTGGTGATCAGGCCGTGCGTGGGCAGGGCCACCTTGCAGTAGCCCGCAATTTCCCCGCGATGGTTCGCGCCCATTTCTATCACCGCCATTTCCGCACCGGCCGGTATGCCGAGTATCGTGAGCGGCACGCCGATATGGTTGTTGAGGTTGCCTTCGGTAGCATGCGTGCGGAACGCCGCGCTTAAAACCGTGCGCACCATTTCTTTCGTAGTGGTCTTGCCGTTAGTGCCCGTAATGGCGATGAACGGTATCTGCAACTGCCGGCGGTGCTCCAGCGCCAGCGCCTGCAGCGCCTTGAGCGAATCGGGGAACAGCATCATTTTTTCAGGCTGCGTATGGAACGCGGGATCGTCTATTACGGCAAGACTGGCGCCCGCTTCCAGCGCGGCCTTTGCATACTCGTTTCCGTTGAAGTTGGGGCCGCGCAGGGCAAAGAAAATATCGCCCGCGCGCAGCTTGCGGGTATCCGTTTGTACGGAAGGGTGTTGCCGGTAATGACGGTAAAGCTGTTCGATGTTCAAAGCAAAAGATTTGATACAAAAATAAGGAATGGAATCCCTCATTTTCTTTATTATCTTTCGGGGCAAGGCAACCTAACCCTGTCAGCTGCCGTATAAAAACCTATGCAAGCCCATTCAACACGAACGCTCAAGCGTATGAAACCGAGCATGATGCCCATGCGAGGTTCCATCCGGCCTTTAGAAAGACAAATAACCAACGGATGAAACAATTATTGATCAACCTGGTAATCCTGACAGGAATAAGCCTGGCTGCCTGTACTTCCGAGCAGGCGCCCGAACCGGTCACACCGTCCAGCTGCGCATCGGTGGACATTAAAAGCGCGCGCGTTTACACCATCGTGCAGCAAAACTGCACCAGCCGGAACTGTCATCCGGGAAGCGGCTCCCCGCTGCTCGCGGATTTTTCCACCCTGGCAAAGCTAAAAAGTTACATCAGCGCCAACGGCGCCAGCTGGACGCTGCGCGTCACCAGCCAGAACGCGGACATGCCGCAAAGCCAGTCTTTCCCCGCGCTGCCGCGCGCCGTGCGCGATTCCATCGCCTGCTGGGTGAGCAACGGGATGCCCGATTGATCCACACTTCAAACCCGCCTGATGAAAAAGATACTTGTCATTTGTTGCCTGCTATGCAGCGGCTTCGCTACATTTGCGCAGGACGTGCAGACCTGCCGCAACGCCATGTTCAGCTTCTATTCCAGCGCGCCGCTGGAAGACATCGAGGCAAAGACCACGCAGGGCGTTTCGGCGATCAACACCGCTACCCGGGCCATTTATTTCAAGGTGCCCATCAATACTTTCAAGTTCAGGAAAAGCCTGATGCAGGAACATTTCAACGAAAACTATCTCGAAAGCGAAAAATATCCGCACGCGGAATTTAAAGGCAAAGTGCTGGATGACGTGGACCTGAAAAAAGACGGCGTGTACAACGTAACCGTGGAAGGCGACCTGCTGATACACGGCGTGAGCAAAACGTACCGGGAAAAAGGCACCATCACCGTGCGGAACGGCCTGGTGAGCGCAAAGTCGAAATTCAACGTGCGCGTGGCGGACCACAAGATCAAAATTCCCAGCCTGGTGGTGAAGAACATCGCCGAGGTGGTGGAAGTGACGGTAGAGGCCCTATATCAGCCAAATAAATAAAAATTTCAAACCAACGATATGTTGCACATCCGCATGTTATCAGTCCTGCTGCTGGCGGCGCCCGCCGTAATGGCGCAGGACAGCCTGGGCGCACTGTTCGGGAAAGATTCCGTACGCCGCGACCCGGTGATCGCCACGTTTAAAAGCACCCGCATCATCAACGGCCAGAGCAATGAAACGCTTGCCAAAGGCGACCTCGATTTCCGCGTGGCGCACCGCTTTGGCGACATGGGCGGTTCGGGCGGCGGCTCCAGTACATTTTTCGGGCTGGACAATTCCACCGACATCCGCATCGCGTTCGAATACGGCATTACGGACCGGCTTACCGCCGGCGTCAGCCGCGCCAAAGGCAGCGGCAATTTTACGCAGCTGTACGAAGTGCTGGGCAAATACAAGCTATTGCGGCAAACGATGGACAACCGTGTGCCCGTTGGCGTTACCGTATTCGCCAACGCCGTGGCTTCCGGCATGAAAAGCAGCCCCGAAAAAAGCGACGTCAATTATTTCGACAGCTTCAGCAGCCGCATGAGCTACACCGCGCAGGCGATCATCAGCCGGAAATTCGGCGAGCTTATTTCGCTGGCGGTGCTGCCCACTTACGTGCACCGCAACCGCGTCGGCTACAAGGACATGAACAATATGTTCGCCCTGGGTGTGGGCGGGCGTTTACGTTTTTCAAAAAGGGTAGCGCTGGTAGTGGATTATTTCGTGCCTTTCCGCGACGAGGAAAGCAAGGATTATTATGCGTCTCGCGGTACGGAGTTTTACAATTCGCTGGGCGTGGGCGTGGAGATCGAGACCGGGGGGCATGTGTTTCATCTGAATTTCACGAATTCTACGGCGATACTGGAGAACCAGTTCATCCCTGAAACGGTGACTACATGGACGCAGGGGCAGTTCAGGTGGGGGTTCAATATTTCGCGGAGGTTTTCATTGAAGAGGAAGGATTAGTGGTGACTCCGGTTGTCTGTTCATTTGTTCATTATTCCTGTAGGTGTTAACGCCTTGGTTGTGGGAATGGGTGTTAAACTTTGTTTGATATTTCTGTAGGTGTTACGTCTTGCTTGCATAATCGGTATGTGGGCGTCTGGTGCTAACACCTGTAATCCGGTAACGGCTTGGGTCTGTTCATTTATTCAAGATCTCTGTAGGTGTTAACACCTTTTTCGTGTAATCGGGCGTCGGCCCG
>CBINIO010000542.1:0-3232 GCA_966250725.1 uncultured Chitinophaga sp. | reverse complement strand
AGGTCTTTCCAGGTGCCGCCCACGCCCTGGACCGTGGCCTGTCCGCCCAGCTTTCCTTCCGAGCCCACTTCACGCGCCACGCGCGTTACTTCGGAGGAGAAGGAGTTGAGCTGGTCCACCATCGTATTGATGGTATTTTTCAGTTCAAGTATCTCGCCTTTAACGTCCACGGTGATCTTGCGGGAGAGGTCGCCGCGCGCGACCGCGGTAGTTACCTCCGCGATGTTGCGCACCTGGCCGGTCAGGTTGGAGGCCATCTGGTTCACGGAATCGGTGAGGTCTTTCCAGGTGCCGGCCACGCCTTTTACCTGCGCCTGTCCGCCGAGCTTTCCGTCCGTGCCTACTTCGCGCGCTACGCGCGTCACTTCGGAAGAGAAGGAATTGAGCTGGTCCACCATCGTGTTGATGGTGCCTTTCAGCTCGAGTATCTCGCCTTCCACGTCCACCGTGATCTTTTTGGAGAGGTCGCCTTTCGCCACGGCGGTGGTCACTTCGGCGATGTTGCGCACCTGCGCGGTAAGGTTGCCCGCCATCAGGTTCACGGAATCGGTGAGGTCTTTCCATACGCCGGCCACGTCCTTTACTTTCGCCTGTCCGCCGAGCTTTCCTTCGGAGCCTACTTCGCGCGCCACGCGCGTTACTTCCATGGAAAAGCTGTTGAGCTGCTTCACCATGCGGTTCACGTCGCCTGCGATGCGGGCAAATTCGCCCTGCAGCACATTGTCTTCTATCTGCAGCTTCATTTCTGCGGAAAGGTCGCCTTTGGCGACGGAGCTGATCACATGCGCGATCTCGATAGTGGGATATACCAGGTCGGATATGAGGCTGTTAATGGAACCTACGGAAGCGTTCCAGGCGCCCTTGGCGGTGCGTGGCATCTGCACGCGGTGGTTGAGCTTTCCCTGTTTGCCGATGGTGCTGCGCGCCACATGCAGCTCTTCCACAAAGGTTTCGTTATAAAAGATGATCTCGTTCATGACGTCGCAGATCTTTCCGCCAAGCCCTGTTTTGTCAACCGGCATGCGCGCCGAGAAATTCCCGTTCCGCACTTCGGTCAATACCTTTAAAAGTTCGCTGAGATCAAGTTCGTCGTGGTGGTTCATAGGGGAAGAATGGGTATTTTTTTCCACACTTCGGGTTTTGGGGGCCGCCGGCTCCCCGCTTTTTTTCGGTGTGTTCATTGTAGAGGTATTAGCGCGTATAGGTGGATTTAGTTATTCAGCAATGCATATCTAATTGACTTCGCAATTTCAAAACAAGTCTTAATTTTGTGTGTCAACCATTTTCAACGCTTGCATATATGCAATTTCCAGGCCACGCAACCCCGTTCATCGTTCTGGCTGAGGACGATCAGGACGACCAGGAGATGTTGCAACTCGCCTTCCGGGAATTAAACCCGGCCATGGCGATCGTTTGCCTGCCCAACGGCAAAAAATTCCTGCACTGGCTCGAAGAGCAGCCGGACGACCGGCTGCCGGCCGTTATCGTGCTGGATTACAACCTGCCCGAGATGAACGGCGCGGAGATCATGCAGCTGCTGGAGCCCGACGAACGGCTGCGCGACATCCCGAAGATCATCTGGAGCACGTCCAATTCCCCGGTGTTCCGCAACATCTGCATAGGCCTGGGCGCCAGCGATTATATCGCCAAGCCCTGCGACCTGGCCTCGTACCTTGCCATCGCGCGGCATATCCTCTCATTTGTCTGAATCTTTTTTTATTTTGAGGGTGGAATCCAAACCCTGCGCATGAATAAGCTCATCACCCTGGCATTCACCGTTTTATTTCCCTGTGCCCTGTTCTCCCAGGAACGCAAGCCCGACCGCCGGCTCGAAAAGGCGCTGACGGCCATGACGGCCGATTTTAAAGGCACCGCCGGCATATACGTGCTGCATGTGCCCAGCGGCCGTTTTGCCGCCGTGAACGCCGATACGATATTCCCGACCGCCAGCATCGTGAAAGTGCCGCTGCTGGTGGGCCTTTTCAGCAAGATAGAAAAAGGGGAGCTGCAATGGCACCAGCCGCTGGTATACCGCGATTCCGCGAAGTACGGCGGTTCGGGGCTGATGCAGTTTTTCAAGGATAGCTCCGCCACCGAGCTGGGCGTGCTCGCCGCTTTGATGATGGCGTACAGCGACAATACCACTTCGCTCTGGAACCAGTCGCTGGCGGGCGGCGGCGCGCAGGTGAACCTGCTGATGGAACAATACGGGCTGAAAGATACGCGCGTAAATTCCCGCACGCCGGGGCGCGAGCAGGACCGGGAAAAATTCGGCTGGGGGCAGACCACGCCGCGGGAAATGAGCACGCTGCTGCTCAAGATCCGAAAAGGCGAAGTGATCAGCAAAGGCGCCAGCGAAAAGATGTACCGGCTGATGACGAAAGGGTATTACGACGAACAGGCCGTATCCGAAATTCCGCCTTACGTGCAGGTGGCCGCCAAAACCGGCTCGGTGAACGAATCGCGGTCGGAGCTGGCGTTGGTGAACGCGCCGCACGGCGATTACGTGTTTTACGTCGGCACGAAAAACATCAAAGACCAGCGCTGGGAAGCGGACAATGAGGCCGTGCAGCTGATCCGCAAGGTAAGCGCCTACCTTTGGGCGTATTACGAACCGAAAAGCGGCTGGAAACCTTCCTGGGACGTACTGAAAAAATAGAACGGATGGAAGCCATCATCGCATTGCATAACGTACAAAAGCATTACCAGGATTTTGCCGTTCTCAATATCCCGAAGCTGGAGCTGCCGGCCGGTATTTACTGGATGCAGGGGAACAACGGCGCGGGCAAGACCACCTGCATGAAAGTGATGTCCGGCCTGGTGCCGTTCAAAGGCGAGATCGTGCTGCGGGGGAATATCAGCAGCCGCAGCCAGCCCGTGCAGTTCAGGCGGCTGATCAATTACGCGGAAGCGGAGCCGCTGTATCCTTCCTTTCTGACGGGGCGCGACCTGCTGGAGCTGTACCTGGGCACAAAAGGCGGGGACAGGGCGCTGGTTGCGCAGCACGGCGTGCGGCTGGGAGTGAACGAATATATGCACAACCCCGTGAGCACCTATTCCAGCGGCATGCTGAAGAAGCTGTCGCTGTTGCTGGCGTTTACCGGCAACCCGGCGCTCATTCTGCTGGACGAGCCCCTGATCACGATCGACAAGCCCGCGCTGGCGGTGCTGTACGACCTTATCAGGACGTACCGCGAAAAAGGCGTTACATTTTTTATCACGTCGCATCAGC
>CBINIO010000541.1:0-3235 GCA_966250725.1 uncultured Chitinophaga sp. | reverse complement strand
TTAGCATGCAAAACAACGCTTTTTTACTGCTTCCCCCAACTTTTTAACTTGATCCTGGTTTTGATCTTTTTGTCTATATATTTGCAGCCTCTTACAACAGCAACGGGAGCTTAGCTCAGCTGGTTCAGAGCATCTGCCTTACAAGCAGAGGGTCGACGGTTCGAATCCGCCAGCTCCCACAAAAGAGACGTCAGCAACGGCGTCTCTTTTTTTTGCGCCAGCGCAACGCTTTGCCGGCACCGGCAAGGTCTCCGTGGCGAAGATATTGCCCGCGTGCTTTGCGGTACTCGCACGGTATTCGTGTTGAAGATATTGCCCCTTACGCTTTGAAGGCACTCGCACAGTCCTCCGTGGCAGAGATATTGCTCCTTGCGCTTTCCCGGCGTTTACGCGAATTTGTATTTCCCCAAAAACAAAAAGCGGCCGCGCCGCTCACGACGCAACCGCTTTCAATATCTCCCATACATTTATTTGGAACCATTCCCCTTCGGCGGCGCTTTGAATATCTTCGTCACCGCTTTACGGATCTTGTTGATATTACGCAGCTGCTCCTGGATGGGCATCAGCGTGATGTCGCCTTCCTGGATGCCCGGCTCGCTGTTCTCTGCCGTGCGCTGTTCGGGATATACGAGCAGCAGGTTATTGTCTTTAAAATGCCGTTGCAGCCGCTGGGGCATACCGTCCAGGTAAGCCTGGTAAGAAAGCGTGCCTTTGCGGGCGGACACGGCCACCACCAGGTCGTCCCTCGAAATGTCGCGCGCCAGCACGAGGAAGTCTTCCGGGTTCTCGAGGTGCTTGAACGTCAGCTCCACGCTGGCCTTGCTTTCGGTGATAAAGCGCTGTACGCCTTGCTGCGACTGCTTGTCGCCATACACCATGATCCGTGCGCCGGCCTGCTTCGCCAGCAGGATGATCTTTTGCAGGTAATGGGCGAAACCCAGCTCGTATTCCGTGTTGCGCGGCAGGATGAGCACCAGTTTTTTGGTCGTGCTGAGCGGGTGGCTGAAATCGCAGACGTAAATGGTTTCCCATACGCTTTGCAGCACGTTCTCGGTGGTGCTGCCGAAAAACGAGCCGATCAGGCGGTCGGTGGCGCTGGTTTTGTCGCTCCAGCCAAGGATCACGTCGGATATCAGCAGCTCTTTCACCGCGCGGGAAATGCCGTCCGTCACGTTGAGGTCCACCCGCGTCACGATCTGCACCTTGCTTTCGGAAGCGGCGGCGTGTATCACCACTTTCTCCATCATTTTGTTGGCGGCGTAGATCTTCTCACGCGCTTCCTCATCGTCCTGCACCACTACCATCGGGTACACGGGCGCGCCGTTGCCGGGGTCTTTCACCATCAGCGCAAAATCGATCAGCGGCTCCATCTGTTCCGGCCGCGCGACCGGTATCAGGAAACGTTCAGGGCCGCCGGGTATTTCCGGTTTTTTATCCGACTGCTGGATCGCCATTTTACGGCCGGCGCTTTCGGTCACGAAAGAGCCTACCATGCAGGTGATCAGTATAAGTATGATGGTGCCGTTGAGCACGTTCTCGTCGATGATGCCCATGTTGTAACCGATCAGCACCACGGCGATGGTGGCCGCCGCGTGCGCGCCGCTGAGACCGAATATCACGTTGCGCTGCGTGGCGGTATAGCCAAAGGAAAGTTGTGTAAAGAACGCGGCGAGCCATTTGCTGCCCAGCGCCATGGCCGTGAGCGAACCGGCGATAATGAGAGCTTCCGGGCCTTTCAGCAGCACTTTCAAATCCACGATCATGCCCACGGAAATGAGGAAGAACGGGATAAAAAGCGCATTGCCGACAAACTCGATGCGGCTCATCAGCGGCGAAGTATGCGGTATCAGCTGGTTGAGCGCCAGCCCGGCAAGGAACGCGCCGATGATCGCTTCCACCCCGGCCAGCTCGGCGAGGAAGGCGGCGAGGAACACGAGCGCCATCACAAAAATGAAGTGCGTCGTTTTATCGTCTTTGATCTTTTTGAAAAACCAGCGGCCGACGAAAGGGAACGCCCACAGCACGATAAAAGCGAACACGGCGATGGAAATGCCCAGCCGCAGCCAGAAAGCGGTGTTGAGATTGCCCGCCTCCGCGCCGGTGATAACGGCGAGAATGAGCAGCACTGCGGTATCGGTAATGATGGTGCCGCCTACGGCCACGGTAACCGCCTCGTCCTTGGAAATGCCCAGCCTGCTGGCGAGCGGGTAGGCCACGAGCGTATGCGTGGCGAACATGCTGGAGATAAGCAGCGAGGCCATAAGGTTAAAATGCAGGAGATACGTGCAAAGCACATACCCGAGCACGAGCGGGATAAAAAATGTGAACGCGCCGAATACAAGGCTGCGGTGGCGGTTCTTGCGGAACTCGGTCATGTCCAGCTCAAGCCCCGCGAGGAACATGATGTACAGCAGGCCCGCGTTCCCGAACAGGTCGATGCTTCCTTTTTCTATGATCTTGAACCCGTGGTCGCCTATAGCCATGCCTGCCAGTATCAGCCCGATAATGCTCGGTATCCTGAACTTCCGGAGCACGATCGGCGCCAGCAGGATAATGAACAATACCAGCGAAAAAATCGGAACGGGGTCCTTCAGCGGCAGGCTGAAGTGATTGAATACATCCAAACCTTTCATCTACTAAATTTTATCTTTTGCAACATGAACACCTGGGTTCATCCGCCGTTAATTTACAACCATTCCTTCAAAACGGCGGGCATCCGCAAAAAAATGTAACTTTGCGGAAATATTCAGCGTAATCATGAATCATACGGGAACAGGCGTGTCCGTCAAGGAAAAGGAAGAAGTACTGGTGGAAACAGCAGAACAGTTCCCCTTTTCCATCGTAGTCTGGAATGATGATTTTAATACCTTCGACTGGGTGATCCAGTCGCTGATAGAAATATGCGGCCATACGCCGGAACAGGCGGAGCAATGCGCCCTTATTATCCATTACAACGGCAAGTACGCCGTCAAGAACGGCCCGTTCGACGATCTCAAACCCATGTGCGAAGCCCTGCTGGACCGGGGTATCAGCGCCACCCTCGAAGAAACAGTCGCATCATAAATGCCCCTCTTTTACCTTCCGGACGACGAACTGGTATTTCCCCCATTGTCGCTGGCGGAGCCCGACGGGCTGCTGGCCGCCGGGGGCGATCTGAGTATGGAACGGCTGCTGCTGGCCTACCGCTCCGGCATTTTTCCCTGGTACAACCGCAAGCCTATTCTCTGGTGGGCGC
>CBINIO010000540.1:0-3240 GCA_966250725.1 uncultured Chitinophaga sp. | reverse complement strand
ATGGCGCTGGTGATGTGGTCGTAGCCGGGCGCGATGTCAGTAGTAAGCGGACCGAGGGTGTAGAAGGGCGCTTCGTGGCAATGTTCCAGCTGCTTGTCCATGTTCTCTTTGATGAGGTGCATGGGCACATGGCCGGGACCTTCGATCATTACCTGCACGTCGTGCCGCCAGGCGGTTTTGGTAAGCCCGCCCAGGGTTTCCAGCTCGGCGAACTGCGCGGCATCGTTGGCGTCGGCGATGGAGCCCGGACGAAGGCCGTCGCCGAGGGAAAAGGCGACGTCGTACGACTGCATGATCTCGCAGATCTCGTCGAAATGCGTGTAGAGGAAATTTTCCTTGTGATGCGCGAGGCACCATTTCGCCATAATGGAGCCGCCGCGGGAAACGATGCCCGTCATGCGTTTGGCGGTGAGCGGCACATAACGCAGCAGCACGCCGGCGTGGATGGTGAAATAATCCACGCCCTGCTCGGCCTGCTCCACGAGCGTGTCGCGGAACAGCTCCCAGGTAAGGTCTTCCGCTTTGCCATTCACTTTTTCGAGCGCCTGGTAAATGGGTACGGTGCCTACGGGCACCGGGCAATTGCGGATGATCCATTCGCGGGTTTCGTGGATATGTTTGCCGGTGCTGAGGTCCATGATGGTATCGGCGCCCCAGCGGCAGGCCCACACGGCTTTTTCCACTTCTTCTTCGATGGACGAGGTAACGGCGGAGTTACCGATGTTGGCGTTTATTTTTACGAGAAAATTGCGGCCGATGATCATTGGTTCGCTTTCGGGATGGTTGATGTTGGAGGGAATGATGGCGCGGCCTTCGGCCACTTCTTTTCGCACGAATTCCGGCGTGATGAAATCGTTGTGCCTGCCGGTGCCGCGGTGCTGCGCCCAGAGGGAATTATCGGCGCGGAACTGCTCTTCCGCGCGCTGGTTCTCCCGGATGGCAATGTATTCCATTTCGGGCGTAATGATGCCTTTGCGTGCGTAATGCAGCTGCGAAACGTTGGCGCCGGGCTGGGCCTTGAACGGCAACTGCAGGTGCTCGAAACGAAGAGGGTCGAGCGAAACGTCGGCGAGCCGTGCGCGGCCGTAGGCGGACGAAAACCGGTCGAGGCGCTGTACGTCGCCGCGCGCTTCGATCCAGGGCTGACGCAGGCGGGGCAGTCCTTTGGCGGGATCGATGGGCACGGAAGGATCGGTGTAAGGGCCGCTGGCGTCGTATACGGTAACGGGTGCGTTGTGCTCCACTTCGCCGTTGCGACCATGCAATCGTGTATCCGTGAGCGTTATTTCGCGCATGGCTACCTGGATGTTGTGCAGGCTGCCTTTTACATAAACTTTTTGCGATGCCGGGAACGGCGTGCGGGTGATGCGGGTTTGCATTTTTACAGTTTTAAAAGTGATGGGAATAGCGGGACACTTTGCGCGGGCACGCGCAAAACGCCCATGCGCATCCTGCGGCCGAAGAGTGCGACGCAACGGATGCCCGAACAGGGAACAGAAGCCGGGTCCAAAAAAAGATCAGCCGCCCTGTGTGGCCTGGATGATCGTGACGTGGTCGGCCGGGCGGAGCGTAACATCGCTCCAGCGGGGGCGCGGCACTACCTGCCGGTTGACGGCGACGGCAATGCCCTTGCGGGTGGTGAGCTGAATAAACTGTAAGAGGGCAGCAACGGTGGTTTCCGGCTGCACCGCATAAAGTTTATTGTTTACAAGCACTTCCATGTTTGCAGGAGTTTAGGTGAAACAATAAACTTTAAGGATGTGATGAGAAGGAGTTCAGTATTACTTTTCCCTACGCCAGTGTGAACTGTATCAGGTACTGAGGGTATCATCTCAGTTCCGGCGACGATGCCGGAACACCCCTAAAGTGGATACAAATCTAAGCCGCAGGATTTCAAATTCCAACGTAATTTTAGGATGGGGATAAAAATCCTGCCTGCGATGCCGCCGGATGTTTAGCATTATCTTTGATAACAACCTGTAAAACCGACTGTATGATAAAACCTTGGATGCCGTTGTTCTGCCTGCTGGCGCTGGCCGCCTGCCAGGCTCCCGTGAAGCAGGAAGCGGCGCAGGATTCCGCGGCGGCGCCGGCGGACAGCCTGACGGACACCGTGACGATGAACGCCGATTCGGTAACGGTAACGGCGGATACGGCGCATATCGATTCCACGCTGTTGCCGGGGAAATGGATGCAGCCGGTGCCGGGGCTGGACAGTCTTACGCAGGGCATTTATCTCCGGAAGAACGGCAAAGCGTCATCCATCAACATGCATACGCTGCTGTACGACAAATGGGCATTGGTAAGGGATACATTGTTTTTGTGGAGCCACTCCGAAGGTGTGAAAAACCCTGATACGACGATAATCGATACGCTCCTGGTGAAATCGCTGGACGATACGTCCATGGTATTGTTCCCGCTGAAGGCCGCGCCGGGTTACCTTGAAAAATATACGCGGAAGGGGAAATAGGATCAAAGCAAGTTCCCCGATCCGGATTCGGGAGGTTTCATCATTTTGGGTACGGTTATTACACCGGCACCCGAAAAGAGGAACTTGTTGCGCACGTTGCGTGCAGATTACAGATTGTACAGCTGCCAGACGCCGATGCCCGTGGCTACGATGGACAGGAACAGGCCGGCTACGGCCATTTGCAGCTCATCGATATTTTTGCGGGCGATGACCAGGGATACGAGGCAGGCGAAAATTCCCGCAGCGCCGAAATAGATCGCCGCTTCGGCAGACTTGCTGATGAATGCAAAGGCAGCAGTGACCACGCCGATAAAAATGGAGGCGAATCCCGCGATCTTAGGCAGACTAGTTGGGTGATGCATTTTGAAAGTATTATATAAGTGATCAAATAAATAACCCTATTTTGGTTGCTACCGCTCGCGTTTTCACGCCCCTTCGAGCACCCGTCACTGGAGGAAATTTGTCCGAAGAATCCGGTCGTTTATTTTCAGGGTCGGGGCGTGTAGTCATTTCAGTTATGAAAAATCCTGCATTAATCCACTTAGAAATTACGACATTTTGCCCAATTGTGGCGGGTTTCAGGGCAGGAATTTCCCGGGGAAAAATCAAGAAATTCATTCATAGAATGCTTTATATAAAAAGAAAGGATTAACTGTTTGCAAAAAACGGCCGTTTTAAAACCGATAGCCTAATTGTTTAATATATAGTGGTGTTTAGGGAAGGCATAAAAAAAGCCGTTATCGATCGATAACGGCTTTTGGATTGCTGAA
>CBINIO010000539.1:0-3242 GCA_966250725.1 uncultured Chitinophaga sp. | reverse complement strand
AGCCGGCCGAAGGCGCGCATGACCGCCTGTACGAAAAATTCGGGTCGCATGCCCTGAGCTATGAAGGCACGGAAGGCACGTACTTCGCCGTATGGGCGCCCAACGCCGCCTTTGTGTCCGTCATCGGCGACTTTAACGGCTGGAATACCTACAGCCACACGCTTTTCCCGCGCTGGGACAAGTCCGGCATCTGGGAAGGTTTTGTGCCCCGCCTGAAAGAACATACGCTTTACAAATACTTTATCCGTTCCAATTCCGGCGAAGAGCTGCGGAAAGGCGACCCTTTCGCCAATCACTGGGAAGTGCGGCCGAAAACGGCTTCCGTCACCACCAGCCTGCAATACAAATGGAAGGACGCCGCCTGGATGAAAAAACGCGCTGTGAAGAACAGCCTCCAAAGCCCGTTTTCCGTCTACGAAGTGCACCTCGGCTCCTGGCGCCGCCCGGACGCGGATAACCACGAAATATTTTACACTTACCGCGACCTGATCGCCATGCTGGTGCCTTATGTGAAAGAAATGGGCTTCACGCACGTGGAATTCATGCCCGTGATGGAACACCCGTTCGACGGCTCCTGGGGTTACCAGCTCACCGGCTTTTACGCGCCCACCAGCCGTTACGGCACGCCGCAGGATTTTATGGCGCTGGTAGACGCGTTCCACCACGCCGGCATCGGCGTGATACTCGACTGGGTGCCCTCGCATTTTCCCTACGACGAGCACGGCCTGTACCGCTTCGACGGCAGCCACTGCTACGAATATGCGGACATGCGGAAAGGGTTTCACCCCGACTGGAACAGTTATGTGTTCAACTATGCCCGCAACGAGGTGAAGTCATTCCTGCTGAGCAATGCCTGTTTCTGGCTGGACAAATTCCACATCGACGGCCTTCGCGTAGACGCGGTAGCCTCCATGATCCACCTCGACTATTCCCGGAAAGCCGGCAGCTGGGAACCCAACGTTCACGGCGGCAACGAGAACCTCGAAGCCATCGCTTTCCTCAAAGAGCTGAACTCGATCATCTATTCCCGCTTCCCGGACACGCAGACCATCGCCGAGGAGTCCACCTCTTTCTACGGCGTGTCCCGCCCGGTATTTATGGGCGGTCTTGGTTTTGGCATGAAATGGATGATGGGCTGGATGAACGATACGCTCGACTATTTCAAAAAAGACCCGCTGTTCCGCAAATGGTACCACAACCAGATCACGTTCAGCATCATGTACGCTTTCAGCGAGAACTTCATGCTGCCGCTCAGCCACGACGAAGTAGTGCATGGCAAAAGCCCCCTGATCTACAAAATGCCCGGCGACGACTGGCAGCAGTTCGCCAATCTCCGGCTGCTTTATAGCTACATGTTCACCCATCCCGGCACCAAATTGCTGTTCATGGGTGGGGAGTTCGGCGACACCAAAGAATGGAACTTCAAGTCGGAACTAGGCTGGCACCTGCTGAAGCACCCCACCCACGCGGGTTTGCAGCATTATGTCAAGGCCCTGAACCAGCTTTATACCACAGAGCCTGCTTTATATGACACGCAGTTTGAAGCAAAAGGTTTTGAATGGGTGCACCTGGCCGACCAGGAAAACAGCATCCTGGTGTTCGCCCGCAAGAACGACAAAGGCGACGTGCTGCTGATCGCGCTGAACATGACGCCCGTTCCCCGGGAGAATTATCCCATCGGCATTCCCTGGGGCGAGCCCTTCAAAGAGATCCTCAACAGCGACGCCGCCGAGTTTTACGGCAGCGGCGTAGTAAATACCGGCAAGCTGAAACCCGTTCCCGGCAAGTTCGGCAAGCCTTACGACATTCATCTGCGCCTGCCGCCGCTGGGAGCGGCTATCCTCAAAAAAGACCGCCAGCCAGGCCCGCGCAATACAAATGTCTCGCAAAAGAAAAAATAAACCGTCACAGCTGTTTTGGCTGCTCCTAACAAATTAATCGCTAATCAATTATCGGCAAACAGCTCGTTAATCGCTCTAACCGATTATCGGCAAACAGCCTGTTAATGGCTCCAACCAATTATCAGCAAATAGCTCGTTAATCGCTCCAACCCATTATCGGCCAACAGCCCGTTAATGGCTCCAACCAATTATCAGCAAACAGTTCGTATCAGCAAACAGTTCGTTAATCGCTCCAATCAACTATCAGCAAACAGCCCCGTTAATCGCCCCACCCAATTACCAGCAACCCGCCAGGCCTGAAGCCCCCAGCCTCTAAACCCCAGCCCCTCACGCCCAGGCAGGAGTTGTTAATGCTTTTTTTCAAAAAATTCTGTACACCCCGCCCCGGCAAACACCGCCCAGTTTATTTTTTGAAAAAAAGCATTAACAACTCAAAGAAATTTTTACCCCGGAAATTAAACCTCCAACGAACAAACCCGTCAAATGACGTGCTGCAATAAGGAACGGTGCGAATGCGTTTTATTATCCGAATACAACACGGTCATCACCCCCCGCCACGATGATGCCCGACCATATAAGAGCTTTAACCGGGTTGAAAAACTATCACTCTTAAAACCATTCTTTATTATGAAAAACATGTTCCGTAAAATGGGCCTGCCGGTGTTGTTGTTGGGCGCCCTCTCCATGATCATTTACGCATGTACAAAAAACAATTCGGCTGAACCCCAGAAAGTACCCGACGGTATGCAAAAGGTTAGCCTCATGCTCACGGACGACCCCGGCCTTTTCGACAAAGTAATGGTCGACATCCGGCAGGTAGAAGTGCTGGTAGACACCTGCGACCGCAGCAGCGGCGACGATGACGACGACGATGACGACCGCTGGGACGACCGTGACCGCTGCGGCTGGTGGGAAGACTGGAAAGACAAGGACAGGGACAAGGACTGCGAAGTATGGGATACGCTCGATATCAATGCCGGCGTATACGACCTGCTGCAGCTCCGCAACGGCGTAGATACCAGCCTCGCTAACGGCGTCATCCGCAAAGGCCGCATCGAAAAGATCCGCATCACCCTAGGCCCCGACAATTCACTCGTTAAAGACAGCATAACCTATCCACTTAAATCCGTTAACGGTCAGGTGAAGATCCTCATCAAAGTAAGACATGAAGAATGGGACGAGATCTCTCCTGACAACCTCCAGCTCTGGCTCGACTTCGACGTGCAACGTTCCATCATCCAGGTAAGCAGGGGCAGGTTCATCCTCAAACCCGTGATACATGTATGGACCATCCGCCAGACCGGCTCCGTTTCCGGCAGAGTGCTGCCTACGGACGCAGAG
>CBINIO010000538.1:0-3244 GCA_966250725.1 uncultured Chitinophaga sp. | reverse complement strand
TGCAACCCGTGAGCCTGCAGATAAAAGAAGTCGTCGTAAAATCCGGCGGGGAAGATCCCGCCTACGCCATCATCCGCGAAGCCATCAAAAAACGCTCCTTCTACCAGTCGCAGGTAAAAAATTTCACCGTCGACTCCTATATCAAAATGCTCGCGAAGCTGCGCAAAATGCCCAAACGCATCCTCGGTCAAAAAATAAACCCTACAGACATCGGCGTGGATTCCACCGGCAAAGGCATCGTTTCGCTTTCCGAATCCGTCACAAAAATTTCTTACCGCGAGCCGGACACCAAGCTGGAAGTGATTTCCAGCAGGCAGAGCGGGGGAGGCCTCGGCTTCAGCATTCCCACCATCATCAGTTTTTATGACAACAACGTGGAGGCCGTCGCATCCGAGCTGGGGCCGCGCGGGTTTATCTCGCCTATTTCGGAAAACGCGTTGTTCTACTACAGATACCGGCTGGAAGGCACTTTTATGGACGACGGCAAACTGGTGAACAAAATAAAAGTCATCCCGCGCCGTAAATACGAACCCGTGTTTTCCGGGTATATTTTTATCACGGAGGACGACTGGCGCATCCACAGCACCGACCTTATGCTTACAAAGGAATACCAGCTGGAATTGCTGGACACGCTGGTGATCAGGCAAACGCATGTGCCGGTGAACGCGGAAGTATGGCGCACCAAAGACCAGGTGGTATACGTAGCCACCAAATTGTTCGGCTTCGATATCGTGGCCAATTCGGTGAACGTGTATTCCAACTACAACCTCAGTCCCGTCTTCCCGAAAGGATTCTTTAATAAAGTGGTGATGAAGTACGAGAAGGACGCGCAATTCCGCGGCATACATTACTGGGACAGCATCCGCCCCGTACCGCTGGAAGCGGAAGAGCAAAAGGATTTCCACGTAAAGGACAGCACGGCCAGGGCCCGCCGCGATTCGGCGAAGTCGCGCTACCACCTCGATTCGCTGCGCGCCAAACCGCAAAAGGTAAAAGTTACCGATGTGATAATGAGCGGATGGGGGCACAACTGGTATTTCCAGCGCGACACCTCCATACAGGCGCACCGCTTCAATATGAGCTCGCTCATCAAAGGGCTGAGCTACAACACGGTGGAAGGCGTTTCTTTGTATATCACGCCCGGTATGGTTTTCAGCCTGCCCAATAAAAAATACCTGGGCTGGCGCAACAACATCCGCTACGGCTTTAACAATACTCACCTCAACGCATACACGTCACTCATATATTCGGGCAGCGGCGAAGGGGAATTCGGTACGCGCAACATCTGGAGCCTGTCCGGCGGCAAACGCATTTCTCAGTTCAACCGCGGCGAACCGATCGGCCCGGTCATGAACTCGCTGTACACGCTGCTGCTGAAAGAGAATTACATGAAACTCTACGAAAGCTGGTTTGGCAGCCTTTATTTCAGCCGCAACTTCGAAAGCACTTTTTCCTTCGGTGTCGGCGTGAATTATGAAAGCCGCATCCCGGTGGAGAATACGACGGATTTTGTGCTGTTCAAGAACGATGAAAAAAACTTCACGCCCAACCATCCGCAGGAGCTGGCGGCCATTCCCTTCAACCGCGAAAAGGTGCTGACGCTCAGCGGCAGCCTGCGTTTCCAGCCGGGACAGCGTTTTATCGAATACCCCAACCGCAAGGTGGCGATCGGCTCCAAATACCCGACCTTCAGCGCATCCTACCGCAAAGGCCTGCTGGACGGCGACTTCGACAAATGGAACATCGGCGTGAGCGACAACATGAATTTCAAGCTGTTCGGCGAGCTGCGTTATCATTTTACGGGAGGCGGGTTTTTGAACGACAAAAAAGTGAGCATCCCGGACATGCAGCATTTCAACGGCAACCAGACCTTCCTCAATATCCGTTATCTCAACAGCTTCCAGCTGGCGCCGTATTACCAGTACAGCACCACGGCAAGGCTGTACGGCACCGCGAACGTAGAGCATCATTTCAACGGCTTGCTCACCAACCGCATTCCTTTGTTCAACCGGCTGAAATGGCACCTGGTGGCAGGTTCCAACGCCTTCTATGTAAACCGGGAGAACAATTACGTGGAAGTGTTCGCCGGGCTGGAAAACATCTTTAAAGTGCTGCGGGTGGACGTGGTGGCGGGTTATCAAAGCCAGGCGGACACGCGTATCGGCATCCGGCTGGGTTTTGGCGGTATATTGGGACAGGCTTTTAAATTCGAATAAAGAAAAATGCCGGGGACTGATCTCCGGCATTTTCTAATGCTTTACCTGAAGTGAATTTATTCAATAAAATGCCCAGCATCTCCACCGGCGAACTCTTCAATATGCTTTTAACAAGCGGCGCTAACTCTCCTTCGTATTTTTCCCGGAAGCCGCATTCCTCCTCCGCCTTCTTTTATTAAACAGCATCAGCCCTTTATCGATACCCTTCCGCAATTCCGCCTGCTGCTCTTCCGGCAGCGCCAGCACTTCGGCGCAGGGTTCGCTGCAGCAGCCATTGTATTTCGCGGCGCATTTTTCGCATTGGATAAATAAAAGGTGACAGCCTTCGTTCGCGCAATTGGTATGCGTGTCGCAGGGCGCGCCGCATTGATGGCACTGGCTGATGATCTCGTCGGAAATGCGCTCGCCCAGGCGGTCGTCGAACACGAAGTTCTTGCCCCTGAACTTGTTGGGCAGGCCCATTTCACGCGCTTTGTTGGCGTATTCGATAATGCCGCCTTCGAGATGGAACACGTTCTTAAAGCCCGCATGCAGCATGTACGCGGAGGCTTTTTCACAGCGGATGCCGCCGGTGCAGTACATGATGATATTCTTGTCCTTCTGGTCTTTCATCATCTCCACAGCCATCGGCAATTGCTCGCGGAATGTATCCGAAGGCACTTCCAGCGCCTTATCAAAATGCCCGACTTCGTATTCGTAGTGGTTGCGCATATCTATCACCACGGTATTGGGGTCGTCGGTCAGGCGGTTGAACTCTTCCGCGTTCACATATCGCCCGCGGTTGTCCATATCAAAAGTGGGATCGGTAATGCCGTCCGCCACGATCTTTTCCCGCACTTTGATCTTTACAACCCAGAACGATTTGCCGTTGTCGTCCACCGCAACGTTCAGGCGAATGCCTTTGAGAAACGTCAGCTTCTTTTGGTACGGAGCGAGCGGCTTCGTGATCTGGTTGAGCTGAAAATTGCTCTCCGTGCCGGTCGGCCAGAACAAGCTGTTGCGCGTGCCGTTGGGCGGGTTGTCCTTGT
>CBINIO010000537.1:0-3245 GCA_966250725.1 uncultured Chitinophaga sp. | reverse complement strand
CTACCTTCTGCCCGTTGGCGAGCGTGTTCCAGGTCTGTTTGGAGCCTGCGCCGTAAAGGTTTTGCAGCTCCATGAAGTTGGCCGCCTTTTGAATGGAGAAGGCGCTGTTGAGCTGCACGTTCACTTTTTTCGCGCCGCGCTGCCCTTTTTTGGTGGTGATCATGATCACGCCGTATTGCCCGCGGATGCCGTACAGCGCCGATGCGGCGGGACCTTTCAGCACGTTGATGTCGGCGATGTCTTCGGGGTTGATGTCCTGCGCGAGGTTGCCATAATCCGCGCGGTCGCTGCCGGCAAAGTTCGAGTTGGAAATGGGCGTGCCGTCCACCACGATCAGCGGCTGGTCCGAGCCGGAAATAGAATTCACGCCGCGGATCTTGATCTTTTGCGTACCGCCCATGCTGGCGCCGGAAGAGCCTACCACCTGCACGCCGGCCACTTTGCCGGCCAGCGCGCCCAGCACGTTCTGGTCTTTGGCGTAGGTGAGATTTTCGCCTTTCACGCCTTGCGTGGCATAACCGAGCGAGCGCTGGTTGCGGGTAATGCCGAGGGCCGTTACCACTACTTCTGAAAGATCGGTGTCGCCGGCTTCAAGACTGAAATCGGCGGTCGCGGTCTGGTTGTTGGCGACGGTAACGTTGAGCGTTTGCGCGGCGAAGCCCATCGCGGTGGCGCGCAGCTCGTACGCGCCGGGTTCGAGACCGGTGATCACGAAGCGGCCCTGGTCGTCGGCCACGGCGCCCTTGGTAGAGCCTACGACCTGCACGGTGGCGTAGGGCACCGGGTTGCCGGCCGGGTCGCGCACCACGCCTTTTACGCCGCCGTCATACGGCGTGGTCACCGCATCGGGAGCGATGCCGGGAGTAAGGGCGGGAATGCTTTTTTTGATGACGATGTTGGCGTTCACCTGTTCGTAACGCAGGTCCGTGGTGCGCAGCAGCTCGTCCAGCAAACGGTTCACCGGAATGTTCGCGGCGCGGTAAGTGATATTGTTGTAACCTGCAACGTCTTTTGTTCTGTAAGTAAAAGAGCAGTCCGCCAGCGATTCGATCTTTTTGAACGCCTGCTTGAGCGAAGCGTTCCGCAGGTCGATGGACACGGTGATCTTGCTCAGGTCCTGCCCGCTGCCGCTGGCGGCCATCAGTAAGCCGCTGATTGTGAGCAATATGGCCAGAATGGAAATCCTCATAATACACCTTTTGAATGAAAGCCGCCGGTAGATGGGCGCCGGGCGTTTATTTTCATTGCAGGGGAGCGCAATGAAAATGTTTTTTTCTACATACAAATTCATAGCTTTGGTAAGTTTAATAATTCATGAAAAGGGATTATTCGACAACAAACAGGAGCCGCTGCCAGGTCGCAATTGGAGCGGCTCCCTGCTTTTTGTAACGATCAGCCGGATGCAGGAATGCACGGATGCTTCATTGATTCGGGATTTTGGTTAATGTATCGTATAAATTCCTTCTGCTGTAAGCGTAAGCTGCGTGTCCGTCAACCTGCACAATACCTGTAAAGCCTGCTCCACCCCGATGTCGCGTTTGAAAGAAGTGCTTACCGGCACTTTACGCAGCGTTTCCTGCTCGATATTTATTTTCACGTCGTACACTCTTTCGAGGTCGGCCATGATGTCCGCCAGCGTTTCCCCGTCGTATCGCAGATCGCCCTGTTTCCAGGGTGCGGCTTCGGCCACCAGCGTCTTTTTGCCGGCGCGTATTTCCCTGCCGAGGTCCACTTTGAGCTGCTGGCCTTTGGTGAGGGTGGTGGGCGTTTTGTCGCCGTAATTCACGCTCACTTTGCCCTGGCTTACGCTCACCGTCACGTTCCTTCTGCCGGGGTAAGCTTTGATATTGAAGGAAGTGCCCAGCACGGTGGTGGACACTTTCCCGGTATGGATCACAAAAGGCAGCTGTTCGGCGTGCTGCACGTCAAAAAAGGCTTCGCCGCTGAGGTAGACCTCTCTTTTCTCTTCGCCGAAATTCTCGGGAAATTCGAGCGTGCTGGCGGCGTTGAGCCAAACCTCCGAGCCGTCGGGCAGCCGGATGTGCTTGTATTCGCTGCGCGCGGTATGCTGGCGCGCCATATTCACGAGCGGCCCGGGCTGGCGTTCGGGCATGAGCCAGAGCGCGGCGGCCACGGCGGCTACGAACAGCGCGGCCATGGCGAGGGCTTTGCGGAGTATGGCGCGGTTGCGGCGGAAAGGCACCACGAGCTGGCCGTTCTCATCCACGTAGGAATCCGCCGGGCTGTTGGCGGCCTCGGCTTCGTAAACCTGGCGGATCAGGTCGCGCACGGTCTCGTCGTGGGAGCCCTGCCGGAGAAGCGCGAAGAACTCTTCGTACTCCTGCGGGGAACAGGTATTGTCCCTGTATTTTTTGAATAGATGTCGTATCCGTTCTTCCATTGCGGTGGATTGTGAGGTGTACTTATACCCGGAAGACGAAGCGGCGGGGAAATGTTCCTATTGGGGCGGGAAATTTTTTTTGAGGAGGAAGAAAGAATAATTAGAAAAGGAAAGAAAGCAGCACCGAAAGCGGCCCGGAGGTTTTCGCCACAAAGCTACGGATGGCCTGCAGGGCGGTGGACAGCTGGTTCTTGACCGTATGGCGCGAGATGTTGAGCTCTTCGGCGATCTCCCGGTAGTTGAGCCCTTCCTCTCGGTTAAGACAGTAAATGAGCTTCCTTTGCGGCGGCAGCTGCGCGATCGCCAGCTGCAGGATGTGATGGTATTCCCGCGCTTCCACTACGGCGCCCGTTTCCTGCTGGTTAAAAGGCATCGCGTCCCACACGGATTCGCGCAGGCGCTCATCGGCGGCGGCTTTGCGGAGAAAGTCGATCACCCGGTTCTCCGTAAGCCGGTACAGCCAGGCTTCCATATTCCGGATCTGCCCGATCTCCTCCTTTTGTTCCCATAGTTTGATGAAAACGTCCTGTATCACGTCCTGGGCATAGGTGCGGCATTTGGTGAGCTTCAGGGCAAGGGCGAACAGCCTCCCCTCGTGCCTGCGGAATATCTGCATGAACTGCAGCTCCAACGGGTCCTGGCAATCGGGGCGGTATCTCGTTTTATTGTGCATGCAATACGCAGGAATAATTACGGCGATTTTTTCGATTCTGGTCTTACTAAATGTAGCACTATTTCCCGGTAAAATAAAATGCCCGCCGCGGAAAGCGACAGGCATTTTTATAAAAAATTCAGGCTGAATCAATAATAATAGTCGATCAGCTTTACTTCGAAGATCAGTACG
>CBINIO010000536.1:0-3281 GCA_966250725.1 uncultured Chitinophaga sp. | reverse complement strand
AGCCGCTCGATTGGAGCGGCTTTTTTATTTACAGAGGTTAACACATTATCCATAAATAATTTTAATAATTTATAATTATACATTATATTGTGCCGACATAACCTATACCGACACCAATGAAATTCCGATATCTTCTCCCGGCCATCGGCCTGATCGCCGCATTTTGCTTCACCGCATGCGAAAAAAAAGATCCTTTTAAAGACAACAAAAGCGAAGGTTATCTCACTATGAAGCTCGACGGACAACAACTCACCGTGTCCAAACAGCTCACCGGCAGCCTTCACGACACCGCCGCCAACGCCATGCTCGTGGTCAGCGGCATGACCAGCGACAATCAGCTCATCACCGTCAATATCCTTTTCCCCGGCAAACAGCTGAAACCCGGCACCTACAGCCTCGACCTGAACGGCTTCAACTCCATCGGGTGGATGAAAACGCTCGGCTCCAGCGAAAGCTACGCGGCGGACGACCTCACCCTCGGCGCCACTTCCACCATCCAGATCGAATCGGTAAGCGAAACGGCCGCCAAAGGCACCTTTTCCGGGCTCCTTATCCACGACGTGGACGAGAACAAAAAGAAAACCGTCACCGAAGGGAAATTTGACGTCACGGTCCTGAAAATGTATTAACGATCTTTTATACCATGTCCTATTTAGCCAAAACTTACCTGACTTTGATGCCTCAGCATCAAGTGCAAAATAGAAATGAAACGACAGTTAAACGACAGTAGCAAAAAGTCATTCGTCTTCCGGCGCAGGTGACCTATCAGACAAGCAAAAAGGGCTACCGGTTACGACCGGAAGCCCTTTTTTAGTCAGTCGGTATAACCTTATTTGATCCCGAACACGGCCTTCACTTCCGCGCGCACTTTGATCGTTTTGAAATCGATGTTGGAATCCGGCGCGCCGCCCATATCCGCGGCGGCGGCTTTGTAACGCACCATGTTCGCCATTTCGGGACGCACGTCGCTGTAGTGATCGGTGTTAAATTCCTGTATCTCGATCACGCCGCCGATCTTTTCATCGATAGCGGACAGCAGGTATTCGGCTTTGGCTTTCGCGGCTTTCAGCGCGTCAATTTTTACCTGCTTGCGGTACTCTTCCATTTTGCTGCTGGAGTAAGAAGCGATGTTCACGCTTTCGATGCCTTCTTCGTCCACCGCATCGAGAATGCCGTTGATCTTGTCGAGCCTGTTGAGTTTGAGGCGGTATTGTTTACGCGCCATAAAATCTTCGTTGTCTTTTTTCTTTTTCCACCACTGGTCGTAGTTGTAGCCGAACACGTTCGCGATGGTAAAATCCTTTTTAGCGATACCGGCCGCTTCCACCGCTTTCTGCAGCTGCGATTCCAGCGTGGTGATGGCTACTTTCCGCGTTTTGTTCTTCATGTATTCGCGCAGGGTGATGTTCACGAAGATCTCGTCGGGGGTGATCTCGATCTCGGCGGAACCGTTCACTTCGATTTTTTTAACCGGGGGTTTGGTGTCGGTGGTCTGGGCAAAAGATGTAGCTGTCATAACAAGCGCCATTAATAATACGGTTAATCTTTTCATTGTTTTCAGTTTTAAATTCACAGTCAGGATGCTGGGGGTTACCCGGATTCCATATGCCTTGCCAGGCTTTAACTTTTCTTTATGTTTTGTCAGGTTAATAATGAGGGTGTAACGTTCGGAGCAAATATATGTTACAATTTATTAACTGCGGGCGTCGGTCATTTTGCGGAGGAAGCCGTGGAGGTCGTTCATGTTTTTGATACGGTCAACGATCAGCATGAAGTTTTTGCCGACCTGTTTGAGACGCGCGTTGTTGGTGCGCGTTTGAATATACTGCAGGATATGCTGGAAAGTGGGCGATTCGAAATACGGGCTGTCGGGATTGTTGATAAAATAACAACGCAATGTTTCTTCCTTCAGGATCATTTTTTCAAAACCCAGCTCTATCGCCATCCAGCGCGCACGGATCATGGTAAACAGATCGGCGACGGGTTCGGGAATGGGGCCGAAGCGGTCTTCCATCCCATCGATGAATTCCTGCAGCCTGTCTTCCTTGATGATATTGTCCAGCTCCTGATAAAGGTTCAGCCTTTCCTGGATGCTTTCCACGTAAGAATCGGGGATGAGTATCTCCAGGTCGGTATCGATCGTGCAGTCGTTGATAAAATCCTTTTTCTCTTCGAGCTGTTCTTTGAACAGGTCTTTGAAGTCCGTTTGTTTCAGCTCGCGGATGGCCTCGTCGAGAATTTTCTGGTACATGTCGAAACCGATCTCCGCGATAAAGCCGCTTTGTTCGCCGCCCAGCAAATTGCCCGCGCCGCGGATGTCCAGGTCGCGCATCGCTATCTGGAAACCGCTGCCCAGCTCGCTGTGCTGCTCGAGCGTGGAAAGGCGTTTGCGGCTGTCCGCCGGAAGCGTGCTCATGGGCGGCGCCAGCAGGTAACAGAACGCTTTTTTGTTGCTTCTGCCCACCCTTCCGCGCAGCTGGTGCAGGTCGCTGAGGCCGAAGTGATGCGCGTTGTTGATGATGATGGTGTTGGCGTTGGAAATGTCCACCCCGCTTTCGACGATATTGGTGCACACGAGCACGTCGTATTTGCGGTCGATAAAATCGAGGATCACTTCTTCCAGCTTATGCCCTTCCAGCTGGCCGTGCGCGGTGGCGATGCTCAGGTCGGGGCAAAGCTCCTGTATGAGACCGGCCATTTCGCGCAGCCCGTTGATGCGGTTGTGAATAAAATACACCTGCCCGCCGCGCTCGGTCTCGTAATAGATCGCATCGCGGATCTGCTCCTTGTCCCACACCAGCACTTCCGTTTCGATAGGCTGGCGGTTAGGAGGCGGCGTGTTGATCACGGAGAGGTCTCGCGCGCCCATGAGGGAGAACTGCAGCGTTCTTGGGATAGGCGTTGCCGTTAGTGTAAGCGTGTCCACGTTCACCTTCATCGTTTTCAGCTTTTCCTTGGCGGTAACGCCGAATTTCTGTTCTTCGTCTATCACCATCACGCCGAGGTCTTTGAACTTCACATCCTTGCCCAGCAATGCATGCGTGCCGATGATGATGTCCACCTTCCCTTCCTGGAGGCGTTTTAGCGTTTCTTTCTTTTCTTTGGAGGATTTGAAGCGGTTGATATAATCCACCGTGCAGGGGAAATCTTTCAACCGTTCGGAGAATGTTTTGTAATGCTGGAAAGCGAGGATGGTGGTAGGCACCAATACCGCGGCCTGCTTGCCGTCCACCACGGTTTTGAACGCGGCACGAACAGCGATCTCCGTTTTGCCAAAGCCT
>CBINIO010000535.1:0-3291 GCA_966250725.1 uncultured Chitinophaga sp. | reverse complement strand
TGAACGAACATACCGTGCTGGAAAAGGACGGCGACCAGATCGCGCTGCTGGGCGTGGAAAACTGGAGCATGAACCCCCGTTTCCCGCGCAAAGGCGACCTGGCGGCGGCTTACGCCGGCAGCGAGCACATCCCTTTCAAAATACTGCTGTCGCACGACCCGACCCATTGGGACGGCCAGGTGCGCCCCGGTTACCGGGACATTGACCTGATGCTGGCCGGCCATACCCACGGCATGCAGTTCGGGCTGGAAATACCTTTCTTCAAATGGAGCCCCGCGCAATACATCTATAAACAATGGGCGGGTCTTTACCAGGACGGCAAACAGCGGCTGTACGTGAACCGTGGCTTCGGCTTCCTCGGCTATCCCGGCAGGGTAGGCATTATGCCGGAGATCACCGTAATTGAACTGGCCTAAACTTTGTTTATATTGCAGGTGATGAAAAGCCGGCTCCTTATTACGCTTATTTTCCTGATAACCGCCATGCGCGCGGCGGGGCAAAGCGCGGCCGACCTGCAGGACCTCGCGGACCTGGAACGACAGCTCGATTCGCTCCTCAACCGGCAGGCGCAAAACGAATGGGTGATCGGCCTGGGGTTTGGCAACAATCCCGCCTACGGCGGAAAGTCCACCGACGCGTTCAGACCGGTGAACATGAAACCTTTTCTTTCCCCCAACGTTTCGTATAACCACAAAAGCGGGCTGTACGCTTCCACTTACGCGTATTACCTGTTCGGCGCCAACGAGAGGCCCTGGTTCGAGCTGGACCTTACCGGCGGCTACGACTATACGAAAAACCGTCACCTTTTAACAGGGGTGTCCTACACGAAATATTTTTACCGCGACTCCACCGACGTGCCGCCCACGCCTATCACCAACGAGCTGTTCGCTTATTTCTTCTGGCGGAAGTGGTGGCTGGAACCCGGCATCAGCTTCGATTTCGGGTGGGGAAGGTACAAGGAGACGGACGGGAGCAACACGCTTTCCGTAAAAGGCAACGACTTCAACATCATCCTGGATGTACGCCACCCGTTCATTTTTCTCGACGTGCTCAAAAAAAAGGACGCCGTGCTGCTGATGCCGGTCGCATCGCTTACTTCCGGCACCGCAAAATATTTCAGCAACCTCAAAAGCTTCCGTTACGTCAACCGCTCCAACGTCACAAAAAAGCAGGGTAAGGGAAGGGGGCGCAGCCCTGACCGGCCCGGCCAGGACGAACCCGTCGAAACCGTGCTCAACGACGGCAGCGCATTCCGTCCCCGCGCGGTGGACCTTGGCCTGAGGGCTTCCTACATCATCGGCAAAGTGGCCATTGCGCCGTCCTATACCGTGTTCAGATTACTGCAGGGCGAAGACACTTCCCTCACCGGTTACTTCACCGCGAGCGTGAGCGTAACCCTTTGACCAGATAACTTTCCGCATATTTCTTTCCTCCCGAAAAACTATCCGGCGCGTGCAGGCGTTAATGCATGGAAATGATTTAGCATGACTTTTGCATTACCGGTAGGGGTCGGGATCTTTTCCCGCGTCTTATGGATGGAATGTACTCATAATCAAGATAAATAGGACTTAACCTTAAACAATCAATGTATGAAAAAACTGTTTTTCGCATTAGCAGTCATCACCTGTGTAACCGTATCCGCTGCCCATGCACAAAAATTAGTACGCTTCGGTATCAAAGGGGGCGCCAACCTCGGGAAGATAGACGGCACCGGCTATGACGACGCTTTTAAACTGGGCTATCACTTAGGCGGTTTCGTACAGCTCAATGTGGCGAAAGGTTTCGGCATCCAGCCGGAGGTGATCTTTTCTTCTACCAAAACCGAAGTAACCTCCGATTTTAGCGATGTGTACGATATCGACCAGCTCAAGGAAGACAAACCGAAACTCAATTATCTCAGCATTCCTATTCTTGCGAACATCGACCTCGGATCGCCCCGTTTTAAACTGCAGGTCGGCCCGCAGTTCGGTGTAATGACCAGCAAAAAAACGAGCGTGTTCGAAGAAGGCAAATCCGCTTTCAAATCCGGCCAGTTCTCCGCAGTGGGTGGCCTCTGGCTGCAGCTGCCCATCGTGAACGTGAGCGCGCGTTACGTGATCGGCATTTCCGACGTGAACGACGTGACCATCGACAACACGACTTCCCCCGAATCATGGAAAAATCAATCTATTCAGCTGGGTGTAGGTATCACATTATAAAAAGTGAACCTACAACTGGTGAAGACCGCTTCCGAAAGGGGCGGTCTTTTTTATTATTTACTATCTTGCTTGTCACCATGGCACCCAATTTGACTATATAGCTATACTCTTTAATTGGGGGCATTTTGAGGAGATTGACTGACAATATGTCCCGGTACTTAAAACTGACAGATGAATACATTTTTTTTAGGGAATACGGAAGAGGAAATGGAGTTTATGCCCATTATTCCTTTGAACGAAGAAGGCGAAGGGCAGGAGGAGGATAAGATCCCGGAAGAGCTGGCGTTGCTGCCGCTGCGCAATACCGTGCTGTTCCCCGGCGTGGTGCTGCCCATTACGGTAGGAAGGGACAAGAGCATCAAAGCGGTGAACGACGCATACAAGACTGACAAAATGATGGGTGTGGTGGCGCAAAAAGACAGTAATATCGAAGAGCCCGGCATGACCGATCTTTCCGATGTGGGCACCGTAGCCAAGATCGTAAAGCTGATCAAAATGCCGGACGGCGGCACCACGATCATTATCCAGGGGCGCAAGCGTTTCAAGATAAAAAACATTCTCACGGAAGATCCTTATTTCAAAGCTACTTACGAGCTGCTGAGCGACGAGGTGTCGGAGAACGATTCCGAGTTCGAGGCGTACGTTTCTTCCATCAAGGACCTTGCGGCGCAGATCATACAGCTTTCCCCCAATATTCCTTCCGAAGCCAGCATCATACTCAAGAACATCGAGAACGCGCCTTTCCTGATCCACTTCGTGAGCAGCAACCTCAACAGCGATGTGAAGGAAAAACAGCAGCTGCTCGAGATCAACAACCTGCGCGTGCGCGCGGAACTGCTGATGAAGCTGCTGCAGGTGGAATTGCAGCTGGCGGAGCTGAAAAACAAGATCAACAACAAAACCAAGGCGGACCTCGACAAGCAGCAGCGGGAATATTTCCTGCAGCAGCAGATGAAAAGCATCGAAGAAGAGCTGGGCGGCGACAACAACGATCGCGAAGTGAAAGAAATGCTGCGCAAGGCCGAACAGAAAAAATGGCCCGCGGCGGCGAAAGACCTGTTGCCGCTGGTGTATGAAGAACTGCGCCGATTGG
>CBINIO010000534.1:0-3307 GCA_966250725.1 uncultured Chitinophaga sp. | reverse complement strand
GGCGGCAGGCTCATTGCGCTGGAAGACGCCGTGGTGCAGCTCGCACAGGGCGAATGGGGTTTCAAGCTAAAAAAAGAAGAAGAGGAAGATGAAAAGGATAAAAAAGAAACGGAGAAAAAAGACCCGTACCTGCCGCTGAAAACCTACGCCAACCGGGAACGCGAAAGCGTTTCGCAATTCATTCCCGGGGCCATTTACAAAGTGCATATGGACCATACGCACCCGCTGGCTTTCGGTTATCCCGATTATTATTACACGCTCAAACAAAGCGACAAGCTGGTGGAGTTTATCGAAAGCGACGGCTGGAACGTGGGCGTGCTGAAACAGAACGATTATCTCACAGGCTTCGTGGGCGCGCAAACCAAGCTCCGCCTCAACGACGGCACCCTGTTCGGCGTAAAGGAAATGGGCAGCGGCGAGATCGTGCTGCTGACAGATAACCCGCTTTTCCGGAGCTTCTGGGAGAATGGGAAGCTATTGTTCGGCAATGCGGTGTTTATGGTGGGGCAGTAAAAGTATCCGTAAATAACAAAGGGGCGTATCAAACTTTGATACGCCCCTTCGCTGTAATATGCGTTAGCTTACATCTTCCGCTTGATGCCGCAGCCCACGGACGCTGTGGCCGTTACCGGCACCGGTTTCCCCGATGTCATGGCGGTAATCGCGTTTTGCAGGTAATGTATCTTCACGTTCGCCTCGCTGCCGGGGTTGTCGTCTATCGCGCCTTTGTACACGAGCGTGGCGTCTTTGTTAAAAAGATAACATTCCGGCGTACGGTCCGCGGCGAATGCGTCCGCGATCTGGTTGTTCTTGTCTACCACGTAAGGCCAGGCGTACCGCTGTCCTTTGCCGTAGCTTTGCATGGCCTGGTAAGAGTCGGCGCCGGTGCGTTCCGCTTCATTGGAATTGATGAGGATCACCCCGATGTTATTCTTTAATGCAAACTGGCAGATCGCGCGCGTCCGGGCCTGGTTCCGTTTTACGTACGGGCAGGTATTGCAGCTGAACATGACCAGCAGGCCATTGCTTTTTTTGACGTCGTTCAATGAAAATTCCCTGCCTGAGATATCCTTCATCTTGATATCTGCCTTCGGCAGTTTCGCCCCGATATCCAGCGTATCGGGAAAACGGAATGCCACAAGCGAAAGCGCTGACAGAAGCAGTAAAAGAACTTGCTTTTTCATAGGCTCCCATGTTTGGTTCAACATGAAATTAAGGCTTTTGACAGGTATTAAAAAGCCACTCATCCCAATTTGAAAAATCTTCGGCGCGGTGTTGAGACGATATTGGTAAACAGGTTACGAAAGTCCCTGTAACTCAGGCGCTTCCTCCAGCTCGCGTTCGGCCGCTATTTCGCGTAAAGTGCTGATGCTGGTGTTCAATTCAAAGCCGATCAGCAGTATGAATGAATTAAAATAAACGACGAGCATCAGCACGAGAATGGTGCCGATGGAACCGTAGATCTGGTTGTATTGCGCAAAATTCGTCACCCAGAAAGAGAAGCCGAGCGTGACGACGATCATGGAAATGGTGGCGAAAGTGGAGCCCGCGGAAATAAATTTCCATTTCTTCTTCGTAGCCGGCCCCCAACGGTAAATAACGGAAATGATAGAGAAGAACAGCAGCACGATCAGCACCCAGCGCACCATGCCGATCGAGAATTGCGAAACGGTTTCGGTGATGCCCAGTTTTTGCAGCACCATTTTCAGGATCGTGCCCTGCATGATGATCAGCACCACGGTAACCAATAGCAGCAGCACCAGGAAAACGGTCAGCATCAGCGCGGTGAGCCTCGTTTGCCACCAGGTGCGCTGTTTGAACCCCGGCAGCAGCTTGTCGAACGACCGCAGCATGCCCATAACGCCGTTGGACGAATAATAAAAGCTGAGCACGAACGCGAAAGACAGGAGCGTGTTGCGCTGCGTGTACAGAAAGTCGTGGATCATGTCGCGCACGATGATGTAGCTGCTGTAATTGGGCGTGAGGCTTTCCGCGAGATCGTACAAAGTAGGCTCGACGTTCTGTAAAGGAATGAAGGGCACCAGAGTGAAAAGAAAGATAAAGAACGGCGGTATCGCCAGCAGGAAGTTGAATGAAATGGAGGCGGCGCGTTCCGTGAGACTTTCTTTCGCCGTTTCTTTCAGGAAAAAAACGATCACGTCGTACAGCGGCGCACGGTCGAACCCCGGCAATACCAGCGATTTGCTTTTATGTATCACCCATCTCGCGGGTTTGGAACCAAGAATGATTTTTTCTACATCGATCATCCGGGGATTTTGTTGGACCGTTGTAAAAGTACGAAGAAAGGGTTATTTAATCCCCCTTGCGTTCAATTGCTTCTGGTAGTTGCGCGCGTTTTTGAGATGTTCCGCAAAAGTGGAGGCGAATGCGTGATAACCGCTGCCATCGGCCTTTGCGCAGAAGTAGAGGTACTCCGTGTCCGCAGGTTCCAGCACGGCTTCGATGGATTTTACCGAAGGCGTGCAGATGGGGCCGGGGGGAAGACCGGCATAACGGTAAGTGTTATACGGAGAATCGAATTCGAGATAGGAGCCCCAGATGCGTTTGAGCGCGAAATTTTTCATCGCGAATTTTACGGTGGGGTCCGCGCCGAGCCGCATGCCTTTTTTGAGCCGGTTGAGGTATACGCTGGCGATGCTCGGTTTTTCATCGTGACGGTTCGTTTCTTCTTCCACGATGGAAGCGAGGGTGACCACTTCGGTGGGCGTAAGCCCGAGCTTCGCGGCTTTGGCCTTGCGCTCGTCCGTCCAGAAGCGGGCGTAGGTGTTTTCCAGCTTTTCGAATACTTTGCCGGCGGAGGTGTTCCAGTAGAACTCGTATGTGTCGGGCATTACGGCGGCCATTACGGTTTGCGTATCGAGACCGAACTGGCGCAGGTAGACGTTGTCGTTCATGATGGCGCGGAGCGAGGCGGAATCGGCTTCCAGCTGCGAGGAAATGAGCCGGATAAAGTCTTCCTTGAGCCGCAGCTTGTTGATCACCAGCTTTACGGGCGCCTGCCTGCCGGAGCGGAGGATGCGCACGATGTCGAGGTTGCCCATTCCTTTTTTGATCTCGTAGCGGCCGGCTTTCACGCGGCTGGGGTAGTCCAGCTGGCGGGCCACGATGTTGAAGGTGGCGGCGGAAGAAATGATCTCCTGGTCCTTGAGGCCCTGGAGCACATCGGCATACCGGCTGCCGGTGGGTATGTAGAAATATTTTTTATCGCCGAAAGAGCGGGTATTGGGGCCCATGAGGAGGTATGCGCCCAGCACGAGCGCGCCGGCCAGCAGGCAGGCGGCTATTA
>CBINIO010000533.1:0-3315 GCA_966250725.1 uncultured Chitinophaga sp. | reverse complement strand
AGAAAGATGGTGCCGCCGTTCACGGTCTCGAAATAACATTTCCGGTTGTCTACCGCGCCGGTGAAGGAGCCTTTTTCGTGGCCGAACAGTTCGGAATCGATGGTGCCTTCGGGAATGGCGCCGCAGTTAACGGCGATGAAAGGATTATGTTTGCGTGCGCTGAGCGCGTGTATGATCTGTGAAAATACTTCCTTGCCTACGCCGCTTTCGCCGGATATCAGCACCGTAAGGTCGGTGTTGGACACCTGGGCGGCCACCTGCAATGCGTAATTGAGCGCCTGCGAGTTGCCGATGATGCCGAAGCGGTTTTTAATGCTTTGAATGTTGTCCATGAGCCTTTGGTTTTTGTCAGCCGGGCACGATCGTACCGATCAATGTTCCGGCCGTACAGTCTTCTATTTTAACCATCACGTAGTCGCCCTTCCGGGTGTCACCCTTCGGGAACACGACTACCTTGTTCTGATCGTTCCTGCCGAAATAATGTTCGGCCGAGCGTTTGGAAACGCCTTCTATCAGCACTTTACAGGTCCTGCCTATTTCTTTCCGCATGCCTTCCAGCGAGTGCCCGCGGTGAAGGGCCACCACTTCGGCGAGACGGCGTTTTTTGACGTCTTCCGGCACATCGTCCTGGTAACGGCGCGCGGCCAGCGTGCCCGGTCTTTCGGAGTAGGCGAACATATAGGCGAGCTCGTATTTCGCATATTCCATGATCGCCAGCGTGTCCTGGTGGTCTTCTTCGGTTTCCGTGCAGAAGCCGGTGATCACGTCGGTGGACAGTGCGCAGTCCGGCAGGATCTCGCGGATGCGGTCGATCTTTTTCATGTACCATTCCCGGGTGTAGGTGCGGTTCATGAGCTGGAGGATGCGGTTGCTGCCGCTTTGCACCGGCAGGTGGATGTAATTGCAGATATTCTCGTGGCGCGCCATGGCGTGGAGCACCTCGTCCGTAATGTCTTTCGGGTGGGACGTGGAAAAACGCACGCGCAGCAGCGGGCTGATGGCGGCCACTTTTTCCAGCAGCAGGGCGAAGGTGACGGTTTCGTCCTTTGCTTCGTCGATAAAATAATAGGAGTCCACGTTCTGCCCCAGCAGGGTCACTTCGCGGTAGCCGTTCTCAAAAAGATCGGTGGCTTCCGCGAGGATGGACTGCGGGTCGCGGCTGCGTTCGCGGCCACGGGTGAAAGGCACCACGCAAAAGGAGCACATGTTGTTGCAGCCGCGCATGATGGACACGAAGGCGGTCACGCCGTTGCTGTCCAGCCGGACCGGGCTGATGTCGCCATAGGTTTCCTCACGGCTCAGCAGCACGTTGATGGCTTTCTGGCCGGTGCCTGCTTCTTCGATAAGGGCGGGGAGGGTGCGGTAAGCGTCCGGGCCCACCACGAGGTCCACGAGCTTTTCTTCCTCGAGGAATTTCGATTTGAGGCGTTCGGCCATACATCCGAGCACGCCCACGAGGAAGCCGGGTTTGTTTTTCTTGGTCTTTTTAAATTCGGTCAGCCGCTGGCGCACGGTCTGCTCCGCCTTTTCACGGATGGAGCAGGTGTTGAGCAGCACGAGGTCCGCTTCTTCCACGTTGCGGGTGGCGCCAAAACCCTGCTGGTTGAGGATGGAAGCAACGATCTCCGAATCGTTGAAATTCATCTGGCAACCATAGCTTTCTATATAGAATTTTTTCAGATAGGTCCTGCTGTCTCCGCTTGCCGGGGCAATAGCCTCGCCCTGGCGTGATTCGTCATGTATTTTATGTACTGTTTCCAGCATGTTCTGCAACATTTTTTAGGACTGCAAAAATACATAAAAAAATGACAGAATGACAGGGAATTGTTGGCGGCGGGGAGCGGGAGGTATTTCGCGCAGAAATTTGCTTTTATGGATCAACGCATTGTATATTTGTCGTCCTTACAAGCGGAAATAGCTCATTTGGTAGAGCATCAGCTTCCCAAGCTGAGGGTGGCCGGTTCGAGCCCGGTTTTCCGCTCGAGAGAACCGGTGTAAACAAGGTGTTGCACCGGTTTTTTATTAGCCGGAAGGATTATATGTCTGCCAGTACATCGTTGGGTAGCGAGAATTCTTCATAGATTGCCGCAAACATCGTACTGATCTTCCCAAGCAGGTCCTGTTCGTTATAATGACGATTTAATGCGATGCATGCACTTAGCTCCCTGCTCGAATAGATGTCAAAATTTACGGGCCCCGCAAAAGTTTGTATAACCCGTTTGTATAGCCTGAATCTTTTCGTCTCTTTTTTTGACTCGGTTTTGGAGGGCGATCCTACAAATGCAAATGAAGCGTAAGGGTTTTTGTCGAACAGTTCTATGATTATCCTGCCAAGCGTTCCGATAATCCTGTTGCAGTCAAAAGTGCCGGTAATGCGGGAATACCTGTCCGTACAGGACTTGTGGATCCGTAAGTAAAACTTGATCACATATACGTGATAGTCATACACTTCTACTGTGACAATGTAGCTGTTTTTTCCTTTGCCCCTAAAGGTATAATTGATCGTAGAAACTAAGTATTCGCCTTCTTTTTTTGGTGGGGTATGGTTTCGCAAGGAATACTGGTAGGGTGTATCAAACATTCATTTAAATCCAATACTCATACACTTTGGCGCGGGCTTCCCATCTGTCTTTTTCAGTAGAAAGAACGAGAGTCGAGTTTTTGGGTGTTTTATGTTTTGGTTGGTTTATCGCTGCAAGTTTATCGTTTACAGTATCTGACATTAAAAGAATGACTTTGCTTAGCGCTGATACCTCCGAAACCATAAATCTTATTAACCAGGGCGAGTTGGCAACGGGGTACATGGTTAACTTTTCTATACGCGATGTATGTTCGTTAAAAAAAGCCTCCATCTCCTTGAGCTTGAGGTAGGCGCCGTTGGTATCTATGCAAGTATATTGGAGTTTCTTTAGCGCTTTTATTGTCAGTTTTCGCTGTCGACGCATAAATAACCCGTTTGCAAAAAGTATTGGAGAAGCAACGGTAGTCGCAACAAAGAATACCGTGTTAAAAAGGAGGCCGTCACCTAACAAATTTTTCGTGCGGGAATATGCACTTTCCACCCAGGATAGTACTTCGACTATCCTCACGCTGTGATCTGGTGTGTTATGGTGGTTTAGTAATAACATTGAAAAAGAATCAAGTGAAAATGATTACAAACTAAAAATAAACCAAAATGCAAAGCGAACCAAATTAGTATCGAGCATGACAAAAAAAAGACAGCCGGTCAAAAACCAGCTGCCTTCTCAAACAACAAAAAAAATCTTATTTCTTCTTCTCCTTCACCCACCACCTGTTCACCATATTTTCCTTTCC
>CBINIO010000532.1:0-3319 GCA_966250725.1 uncultured Chitinophaga sp. | reverse complement strand
CGAAGGCGCCGGTACGTTAAATGATATAGAAAAAGAATATTTTAGGGGCAAGACGGTGGACGAGATCGCCGCAAGCAAAGGCGATTTCAAACGCGTGTACGGAGAAGAACGTGTAAAGCTCGACCTGAAAGCCAAGGGGTACGTGATCAATTCGGTGGATATGGGCTCCGGGCAGAACGGGCTTGACATCGGCGCGAAAGATGTGAAAGGCACAACGGACATCGTTACGGATGGAAAGTTCGCGACGCGCGGGGGAAAACCCAAGCTGGCCGGCACCAAGAGAAGCGGGAAACAGCTCAGCGACCAATGGTTGTCAAAAGGGCAGCACCACGGCACGAGCAGGGTACAGCAATCGCTTCCGCCGGACGATGCGGCCCGTGTGCTGGATAAAGTGAACAGGAACGATCCGAGCCTTAAACGGCTGGCGGCCGGGGTGGACCCGGAAGGTAAAGTTTCCTATCACGATGTTGACCGCAACGGCAAAGTGGGCAATAAAGTTTCGCTGGAACCGGCGAACGTAGTGAAAGGCGGATCAAAGGCCGCGAATGCCATCAATAATATTTCGACCAGCATCCAGGGCAACAAGGCCGTGAGCGCCGCGAATGATTTTCTTGTGCGGAACTCGTCCACGGTCAGCAAAGTGGGTAAAGTGGTCGGCCGGGGCGCGATCGTGGTAGGGATCGTTATGGAAGGCTACAATGTGTATGCTGCATACCAGGAAGAAGGTCATTTTGGCGAAAAGACCAAAGAAGCCACAGGCGGCGCGATCGGCGCATTGGGCGGCGCCTTGGTGGGCGCCAAGATCGGTGCGGCGGTCGGTGCGCTGGGAGGGCCGGTTGGCGTCATCGTAGGCGGCGTTGTCGGCGGGATCATTGGCGGACTTGCGGGCAGCAGCGTGGGCGAATGGATCGGTGGCTGGTTTTAACTTTAATAATTACCATTACAAATGTTCAGAGATCATTTCAGGGACGAACCGTATTTTTCCGCGGAGACGGGCCGTTTAAAAGCAACGCTGGATGCCAAACGAAAGGAGCTGCTGTCAAAACCGCAGCCATATTTTATGGAATATTACGCCATGGCTGACGGCCTGTGCATTTATATTTCACTGGCGTACTCGCGGGGCGTGCTGGTAAAGCAGCTGGTTGAGCCCTGCAGGGAAATGCTCGAAGATTATACGAATTGTATCGAGCCGGACGCGGATTATTCCGACGGCGGCGGGCTTATATATTCGGAGCTGCTCACTATGATCTCCCTCGGCGTGCTGCTGGATACCAAAAGCGCGCTCGAAAAGCTGGGGAATAAACTTTCGGAGATCGGGTACAGGGACTATCTTGTCGGTTTTCTGCTTCGTTACGTAATACCGGGATACGAATTGCCGGAGGAATTACTTTGGCCGGACGATGCGGCATGTTCAAAGCTGAAAGAAATTACAAAGCTGAATAAAACGGAAGCCGCGGAAGGTTTATATGAATATCTTCAACGGCTGTATTATACGCGCGACAACCTCGAAGATGAGTTTGGGTCGCATAAGAGAAACGATAATACTTATACCGGGTATTGGAGCTTCGAAAGCGCCGCCATTGCGAAAGTGATGCAGCTCGATGATTCCAGGCTGAAATCAAGCCCGTATTATCCGTACGACATGCTGCATGGCGATCCGCCGGGCAGCCCGGAAGTACCCGTGGAACCGCCGCCGCCGGATGCCGGGCATGCGGAAACGGAGAAGGCTGCTAAAAAGAAGTGGTGGCAGTTTTAGTTCGCACCGGCAGTAAAGGAAATACGTTCAAACCGGATACATTCATACATGGGAAACCGTTCATATCTTATCATCAACAAACCTGGCAAACCGCAGGCGATCCTGTTTGAAGGGAATAATTCCCTCGCGTATTTTTGGCTGCTGCTGCTCAATGAAGAAGACATCGAAAGCGTCCGCGCCCTGTACCGGGATGCGTACCAGCCGGGGAACGAAGATGCTGAAACGGATACCGATATCAGGATTAACAGGGACGCCGCGTTTGAAAACGCGGGACGCAACCGGAATTACATAGCCCAGGTATACCCGGATCTGCTGCCGTATTACGACGAATGGGTAACTTATCTCCGGCGTCAGCCCAGCGCAGACAATACGATATTCGTCGACCTCGTGCAGATAGCAGGTTTTTACGAGAACCCCGACGCGTTCCTGGACAGCATCATCGCGTTTTATAAAAAAGTAGCACAGCAACAACCTGTATTTGAAAACACGCTGCCCGAAACCACCGGTTGGGACACGACGCCTGAGGGGGCGTTCGCGGCGGTCTCTGCCGATTACCGGGACTTGTTGCGTGCAGGGAATTACGTACCGGTGGGCGCTTCCGCGAAAACGCCGGGAAGCATCAAAGCGCTCAATTACATTTGGGGGGCGGTCAGCCTGTTGATGGCAGGCGGGCTGTTTTACCTGTTCTCGTTATTCGCGCATTTGTGGCAGCATATATTGATCGCGCTTTTATTTGCGCCGGTGATCTTTATCAGCATCAAGGGTTTCCTGCTGGTGGAAAAATGGGGAGACAGGCCGCGTCAGCATTCCGAATAGTCGGATGTAAAGGTGCCGTTCAACGCATAAAGCGAACCGATTTCCACATCCAGCTCATCGTTGAGGCGCATCCACTGTTTTCCGTCTTTTTCAAACACGGAAGTAATGATGCCGTTGGCGCGGGTTACGCCATTGTCTTCGTACAGGATGCTTGCTTCCTGTTTGTTTTTATGCAGTTCCATTACTTTATCATAGAAGCTGCCGCCAGGGGCGAGGGTTGCTCGGGTGTCCATGGTTATATTTTTTTATAAAGGTAGGCAATTCCGCCGGCGCCACATTGCTGTTGCTCTTGGGATTATCCCGTAATTTCGTGTTATGAAAGCCGGCATGTTCTTACAAAGCACCTCACAACTGGATGACGATTTTTTCGCCAAAGCCGTTATTTTTCTCACCGAACACAACGAAAAGGGCGAGATGGGCTTCGTCATCAACAAACCCTTCCCCCGGAACCTGAACGAATTGGCGGAGTTCAGCGACAGCCCCCCGTTCCCGCTATATGACGGCGGGCCGGTGGACCGGGAACATCTCTTTTTTATACATCGCCGTCCCGACCTGGTAGCAGGCGGCACGCAGGTGAAAGGAGATATATACCTGGGCGGGGACTTCACGCATGCCGTGTTGCATATCAACAACCATACGCTGACGACAAAAGACATCAGGCTGTTTATCGGTTATTGCGGATGGGATTTTGGCGAACTGGAAGCCGAGGTTGCAGAAGGCAGCTGGACGGTTTCGGAGGAAAGTGAA
>CBINIO010000531.1:0-3322 GCA_966250725.1 uncultured Chitinophaga sp. | reverse complement strand
CAGCCAGAGCTACTGGATGAGCTCCACTACCGGTTATATTTACTACGACGACCTCGTGGTAACCAAGATCAATTAACAAATCGACGCTTCTCCCACCGCTTTGAACCAAACGCAGAACCGGGCATTCCTCATGAATGGTCCGGTTCTGTTTTTTATCCCGCAGGGATTAATTTGAATGCGGCCCGGTTCTGTTTTTCATTCCCACTAGGATTTATTTTGAATTCACGAAAAGTCTAGCTATTTTGTAGACTAAACGTTATCAAATTAAATCATACATCATGGCTAACACCCCTTTGCGATTTGAAACGCTGCAGGTGCATGCCGGTTACCAGCCGGAACCGACCACCAAAGCAGCGACCGTGCCTATTTACCAGACAACTTCTTTCACTTTCGACAGCGCCGAGCATGCGGCGGACCTGTTCCAACTGAAGCAGTTCGGCAACATTTACACCCGTATCATGAACCCCACCACCGACGTGTTCGAAAAACGCGTGGCCGCGCTCGAAGGCGGTGTGGCGGGGCTGGCCGTGGCTTCGGGCCAGGCGGCGCAGTTCATTGCGCTGCACAACATCCTCCTGCCCGGGGACAATTTCGTGGCCTCCGGTTACCTCTACGGCGGAACCTACAACCAGTTCAAGGTCAGCTTTAAGAGGATAGGGGTGGAAGCGCGTTTCGCAGACCTCGACGATCCCGCCAGCTTCGAATCAAAGATCGATGACCGCACCAAGGCGATCTATGTGGAAACCATCGGCAACCCCGGTTTCGCCATCCCTGATTTTGACAAGATCGCGGCCATCGCCAAAAAACACGACCTGCCGCTGGTTGTGGACAATACCTTCGCCGCGGCGGGTTACCTGTTCCGTCCTATCGATCATGGCGCCAATATCGTAGTGCAGGCCGCCACCAAATGGATCGGCGGGCATGGCACCAGCATCGGCGGCATCATCGTGGACGCAGGCAATTACAACTGGGGCAACGGCAAGTTCCCGCAGTTCACTTCACCGGACGAAGCCTATCATGGCATGAAGTTCTGGGAAGTGTTCGGCGCCGGCAGTCCCTTTGGCAATATCGCCTACATCATCCGCGCAAGAGTGGCCGGCCTGCGTACCTGGGGCCCGGCGCTGAGCCCGCAAAACGCTTTCCACTTCCTGCAGGGGCTCGAAACCCTCAGCCTCCGTGTGCAGCGCACAGTGGAAAACGCCCAGGCGCTGGCCGAATGGCTGGAAAAACACCCCGGCGTGGAACGAGTGAACTATCCCGGCCTTCCCGGCAACCGCTATCACCAGCTGGCCAAAAAATACCTGAAGAACGGTTACGGCGGCGTGCTTAGCTTCAAGATCAAAGGCGGCCGCGAAGCGGCAGACAAATTCGTCGCCAGCCTGCAATTGATCTATCACCTTGCGAATGTCGGCGATACCAGAACGCTCATCATTCATCCCGCCACCACCACCCACCAGCAGCTGAGCGAGGAAGAACAACGCGCGGCCGGCGTAGAACCCGGGCTGCTGCGCATTTCCCTTGGTATCGAACATATCGAGGATATCAAAGCGGATCTGCAGCAGGCGTTCGAGAAAAGCTGAGTTATTTACTGCTCGTACGCATATTCATCTTCCCCCGATCGGCATTTTAAAATGCTTTTCGGGGGAATTTTATTGCAATCCGCAGAAAAGCGCTATGCATCTTTTTTCTGGATCAACTCCAGTTTATGCATAAGGGCTGCTGTAGCCTCCAGCTTCAATTGGGCTCTTTTCCTCTTCAACATTTTTTTCTCCTCTTCCATAATGTCCGGATCAGCCAAAGCGGCTTTCATCTCGGAGGTAATTTTTCTCTTGAGCCGCTGCCGCGTAATGCGCCGTTGAAGCATCGCATACAAACATGTCAGTTTTTTCCAGATCCAGGTAGAAAATACCGATACCGCCGGAGAAATCATTGTCAGCCAAAACCTGGCCAGTGATTGATCCAGAATACCTTGCGCAATAAAAAGCAAGCCTGTTCCAAGACTGACGGCGATAATATTTCCAGCCGGACTGCTTTTGTAAATAATGGTTGGACCGCCGGAATGGTTTGTCGGGTTAACAAATGAGCTTTCCATTTTTTAAAGTTATATACCGCCCACTTCAATTGCTAATTGCTCGAATATTTCGAACGCCTTTGTAAAGTGCTCCTTCCGCTGTTCAGGATCGGCAAGACGCCTGCTTTTTTTCATCAGCCTGCCCGCCTTGTTCAGCCTCCAGCTGAACCTGACCCAACGGCAAATGGCCAATACGACGGGATACAACAAACCCATGATACACAGGGTTATGATAATCTTGTCAACAATGGGTGACATGGTATGTCGGTTTTTGATCTCGCCAAATCTAAACATTACCTCCCGGAATAAATTTTTATCACAGCACTTTTTATAAACATTACTAACTATTCCGATCCGTCTTGTTTGTGCAGCCACGCCACTTTCTGCTCGGGCAAATTCTCCCGCCCGATAATATCCCTGTACAACGCAGGGTTCCTCGCCCTGCGATAACGGTAACCGCCCGCCTGCCGCAGCTTTTCCGGCGTGACTAACGCGATCGCATAATCGTTGTCCAGCTTGCGGCACTCGGCCACAACATCCCCGAAAGGATCGAGTATCATGCTGCAGCCATTCTTTAACTGATCGTCGTCCATACCGATAGGATTGCTGAACACCGCGTAGATCGCATTGTCGTACGCACGCGCGGGCAGCCACTTCATCAGCCAGGCCCGCCCTTTCAAACCGTCGAACTCCTGCCGCAGGCTGGTAGGGTCGGCGGCGCGCTGCTCCCACAGCTTCGGGTCCACGAAACCCGCGCCTGGCCTCGTGCTCGGCGTACACATGGTCACATGCGGCATAAAAATGATGTCCGCCCCGAGCAGCGCGGTGGCGCGCACGTTCTCAATGATGTTGTTGTCATAACAGATCAGGATGCCGCACTTCCATCCCAGCAGCTCAAACACAACATACCGGTCGCCCTTGCCGAGATATGGATTGATGAACGGATGCAGCTTGCGGTATTTGGCCACCAGCCCGTTCTTGTCCACGCATACATACGCTTTGAAAAGATTTTCCCGCTCGTCCTTCTCAAACAAACCGGCCAGCAGCACAATGTCCAGCTCCGCGGCGATCTGCTGCAAGGCCGTTATGCTCGCGCCGGAAGGGATCGGCTCGGCGAGGTCGAGCATCTGCTGCTTGTCCAGATGCCGCGCGAAAGTATACCCGGTGAGGGAACATTCGTGAAAGGCGATCACATCGGCGCCGTCGGCCTTTGCGGAAGCGGCGAGGCTCTTTATCACGGACAGGTTGTAT
>CBINIO010000530.1:0-3326 GCA_966250725.1 uncultured Chitinophaga sp. | reverse complement strand
TGGGCTCCGAGAACAGCAACCTGCCGGGTTTTGGGGTGCTCACTTCCGGCGGCAAAACGCCCGATGCCGGTAAAAGTGTGTGGGGAAGCGGTTTTCTGCCCAGCGTTTACCAGGGCGTGCAGTGCCGTTCCAAAGGCGACCCCGTGCTGTTCATCACCGATCCCGAAGGCATGGACCGCGATATGCGGTACCAGTCGATACAGGCGATCAACGAAGTGAACAAGCTGGAATACGAATCCTTCCAGGACCCCGAGATACTTTCGCGCATTTCGCAATACGAGCTGGCGTACAAAATGCAGATCTCCGTGCCCGGCGTGATGGACATCAACCAGGAACCAGAATACATCCATCAATTGTACGGCACGCAGCCGGGAAAGGAATCTTTTGCGAACAACTGCCTGCTGGCCCGCAAGCTCGTCGAAAAAGGCGTGCGTTTCGTGCAGCTCTTCGACTGGGGATGGGATACGCACGGCACGGGCGAAAGCCTGTCCATCGACTACGGCCTGCGCAACAAGTCGCGTGAGATAGACAAGCCTATCAGCGCGCTGCTGCTCGATCTCAAACAGCGCGGCCTGCTCGACGAAACGCTCGTGGTATGGGGCGGGGAATTTGGCAGAACGCCCATGCAGGAAAACCGCGACGGTAAAGAAATGCCGTTCCTCGGCCGCGATCATCACGTGGAAGCGTTCACAATGTGGATGGCCGGCGCCGGCATCCGCAAAGGCGGCAGCTGGGGCGAAACGGACGAGATCGGCTTCGCCGCCGTAAAAGGAAAAGTGGCCGTGAACGATATTCATGCCACCATGCTGCAACAGCTGGGCTTCGACCATGAGAAGCTGACCTACCAGTTCCAGGGCCGCCCGTTCAGGCTTACCGATGTAGGTGGCCGCGTTATTCACGAAATCTTAGGTTGATCGTTTATGTCTTTAAACAGAAGGAATTTTTTAAAACAATCCGCAGCCTTCGGCGCTGCATCGCTTATGACCAACATCCCAGCCGCTGCACAGCAGCCCGTATTCGACACGCCCGCCGCCGCGGGTTTTAAATTGCTCGTGCTGCAAACGGACTGGGGCTTTCCCGGCACCCGCGACGAGTATTGCCGCCGCGCCAAAGAAGCCGGTTACGACGGCATCGAGCTATGGTGGCCCGGCACCAAGGAAGCGCAGGACGAACTGTTTGCCGCGTTAAAAAAACACGGCCTCGAAGTAGGCTTCCTCTGCACCGGCAGCGGCAGCGAATTTTCCAAACACGCCGCCACCTTCGAAGCCGCGCTTACCGCCGCCACCGGCCAGCAGCACCAGCGGCCGCTGTATATCAACTGCCACTCCGGCAAGGACTTTTTTTCGTTCGAAGAGAACTGCCGGCTGATCGATATCACAACGCGCATTTCAAAAAGTTCCGGCATACCCGTGTACCACGAAACGCACCGCTCGCGCATGCTCTTCGCCGCGCACATCGCCCGCAAATTCATCGAAGCAAAACCCGACCTGCGGCTCACGCTGGATATTTCGCACTGGTGCAACGTGCATGAGTCGCTGCTGCAGGACCAGGCCGAAACCGTAGCCATGGCGCTGCAAAGAGCGGGGCACATCCACGCGAGGATCGGCCACCCCGAGGGCCCGCAGGTAAACGACCCGCGCGCGCCGGAATGGGCGGGCACGGTGAAAGCGCATTTTGCATGGTGGGACGAAGTGGCGAAAATAAAACGCGCGAAAGGCGAGGTGATGACAGTGCTGACGGAATTCGGCCCGGCGGATTACATGCCCACGCTGCCTTACACACGGCAGCCGCTCGCCAACCAGTGGGATATTAACGTGCACATGAAGAACTTATTAAAAGCGAGGTACGGGGGATGATGATATTATTGCAGGGAAACTGGAGCCTTTTTATCGGCCGTTTCCATCCATTACTGGTGCATTTGCCGATCGGGATGCTGATCGTCGCTTTTATGCTGGAAGTGATGAGTAAGAACCGCCGCCTGGCCGTGCTGGGCGCGGCTGTGCTGCCCGTGCTCGTATTCGGCGCCTTGTCCGCCGTCGCCGCCTGTATCGCGGGCTGGCTGCTGTCCACATCGGGCGGGTACGACGAAGAAGCGCTGGACCTCCACATGTGGATGGGTATAGGCGTGGCCGTTATTTCCGTATTGCTGTGCGTTTTCAGGCGGTATGCGCTTTTCAGGAAAGCATGGCTGCCCGTGTCGTTCGTGATGATCGTGCTGCTGTCTGTCGCGGGGCATTTTGGCGGCAACCTCACGCATGGCGAAGACTACCTGACCGCGGAATTCCCGCTGGGGAAAAAACAGTCCGTAGCAGCGGCGTCCATCACCAACCTGCCGGACGCAAAAGTGTACGAGCAACTGGTAGCGCCCATCCTCGAGCAGAAATGTTATTCCTGCCACAACGAAGCCAAGCTCAAAGGCGGCCTCCGGCTGGACGGGATGGAGAACATCCGCAAAGGCGGGGAGAACGGCCCGGTGATAAAGGACAGCCTGCCCGAGGCCAGCGAATTGTACAAACGCCTTATCCTTTCCGAATCGGACGACAAACGCATGCCGCCAAAAGGCAAACCGCAGCTCACGCCGCAGCAGCTGGAAATTTTATACTGGTGGATCGAAACGGGCGCTTCGCCCACCGCGACGGTAAAAGAACTGCACCGCACGCCGAGGATGCAGCTCGTGCTCGACGGCCTGAAGCCTTCCGGTTCAGGCGAGCACCCGTTCATACCGCAGGATGAGGTAAGCGAAGCATCCGCGGAAGATATCGCCGCACTGGAAAGGATCGGTGTGAAAGTGATGCCCGTAGCGGATGAAAGCGGTTTTGTGATGATCAACGCGGTAAACGCGTCAGGCTTTGGCAACAGGGACGCGGCGCTGCTGCTGCCGCTGAAAAAACAGATCGTCTGGCTAAGGTTGTCCGACACGCAAACGGGCGACAGCGCGCTGAAAATAATAGCCGGGCTGCCCAGGCTTACGCGCCTGCATCTCGAGAATACGCCGGTGACCGATGCGGGGCTTGCGCATCTTGCCCATTGCAAACAGTTGAAATACCTCAACCTCGTAGGCACGAAAGTGACGGACAAGGGAATTTTGCAGCTGCAGAAAAACAAGCTGCTGAAAGAGCTGTTCCTCTACAAAACCGCCGTAACGCCCGCGGGCGTTGGCCAGCTGCGGAAAGCGCTGCCGGAGATGGCGGTCGATACGGGCGGTTATCGTATGCCCGTGCTCGTTACAGACACGCTGGTGTACCGCAAACAACGCACATAAACATGGACGTGAATAGTCCTAGAATAGGTTGACAATTTTTAAAAAGTTCCCGGTTGCCTCATGT